>JBHEOU010000188.1:3095-3657 GCA_046260645.1 Bacteroidales bacterium
CTCCGGAGCGAAGGTTTTCTGGAGGGCCTTCTGCAGGATGCTCCTTGTCTGGTCGTCGCGCGTGGTTCTCTTTGTCGCAGTCTCAAATCCAATACCGGTACCGAACTCTGAAAGCTGCCTGGTGCCGATGTTTGACGTCATTATGACAATAGTGTTGCGAAAATCGACCCTGCGTCCGAGGCTGTCGGTGAGCTGTCCCTCGTCAAGCACCTGAAGAAGAATATGGAACACATCGGGGTGAGCCTTCTCAATCTCGTCAAGCAGCACAACAGAATAGGGTTTGCGCCGCACCTTCTCGGTGAGCTGTCCACCCTCCTCATAACCGACGTATCCCGGAGGTGCTCCGACAAGGCGTGAGACAGAAAATTTCTCCATGTACTCGCTCATGTCAACCCTGATGAGATTTTCGGTTGAGTCGAACAGGAATTTTGCCAGCACCTTGGCCAGCTGTGTCTTGCCTACACCGGTAGGACCGAGGAAGATAAACGTTCCTATCGGCTTGTTCGGATCCTTCAGTCCCGCCCTGTTTCGCTGTATTGATTTAACAATCTTGGATATAGCC
>JBHEOU010000189.1:0-3624 GCA_046260645.1 Bacteroidales bacterium
GATCATAGGCTTTTTTGATATAACCATCATCGGGTACAAAGACACCCGCCTCACCCTGGATGGGTTCCACAAGGAATCCGGCCACATCAGGGTCAGCAAGCGCATTCTCCAGCGCGGGAAGGTCGTTATATGGAATGGTAATGAAGCCGGGGGTAAACGGCCCGTAGTCTTTCCGGGCATCAGGGTCGGTCGACATGGATACTATCGTGATGGTGCGGCCGTGGAAGTTGCCTTCACAGACGATGATCTTCGCCTGATTCTCCCTGACTCCCTTTTTAAGGTATGCCCACTTGCGGCAGAGCTTGAGGGCTGTCTCGTCACCCTCTGCGCCAGTATTCATGGGAAGAACCTTATCGTAACCGAAATATTTCGTTATGAATTCCTCATATTCGCCAAGGGCAGAGTTGAAGAATGCTCTTGAGGTGAGCGTCAGCTTCTTCGCCTGTTCAACGAGCGCCGCAGTGATCTTCGGATGGCAGTGTCCCTGGTTTACAGCCGAATATGCCGAAAGGAAATCATAATACCTTTTTCCCTCTACATCCCAGACAAACGGTCCCTGGCCCCTGTCAAGCACCACAGGCAGCGGGTGATAGTTGTGTGCTCCGTATTTCTCTTCTCTTTCGATGTAATCATGAGGTTTCATAATGTATCTGTTTTTATTATTATCAGCCGGGTGGCAATGTTACAAACCTTTTTCGACAAAAAGAAAGGAAAGAATCATGATTCTTCCCCGAGAAGGTCAGGTCTCTTTTCCCGGGTCAGGCGGAGCGATTGTTCGAAGCGCCATTTTTCAATCTCCGGGGTATTGCCGCCGGTCAGTATATCCGGTACCTTCCATCCCATGAACGCTGCCGGCCTGGTATATACAGGCGGCGCCAGGAGGTTGTCCTGGAATGAGTCGGAGAGAGCTGATTCTGCATCAGAGATGGCTCCGGGCAGAAGCCTCACGATGGCATCAGTGATCACCGCAGCCGGCAGCTCGCCCCCGGTAAGCACATAATCGCCAATAGAGATCTCACGCGTGATCAGATGGTCCCTGATGCGCTGGTCAATCCCTTTGTAGTGCCCCGCAAGAATGATCATATTTTGCTTCATCGACAGTTCATTCGCCAGCTGCTGGCTGAACCGCGTGCCGTCAGGAGAGGTATAAATGATTTCATCATACTGACGCTGCGAAGTGAGGTGTGCGATGCAGTTGTAAACAGGCTCAATCATCATCACCATGCCTGCACCTCCTCCGAAAGGATAATCGTCTGTACTCCTGTGTTTGTCCGTCGAATAATCACGCAGGCTTATGATGTTGATTTCGACTATGCCCCTGGCTCTGGCTCTTTTGATTATCGACTCATCAAACGGGCTCCGGAGAAGTTCGGGCAATACTGTTATAATATCTATCCTCATGAAATTCCTGAATGGTAAAACTAATACAGTTTTTTTGTATATTTGAAAATGATACATCGAAATTAACCTCAAAAAAAGTTTAATAACATGGGAAAATTTGTTATCTCAAAGAGAAAAAACGGTGAGTTTCAGTTCAATCTTCTTGCCGGTAATGGCCAGGTGATTCTTGCAAGCGAAGGTTATGCTTCAAAGCCTTCATGCATGAACGGCGTCAAGTCGGTCATGAAGAATGCAGCCGATGTCAAGAGGTTTGAATCGAAGGTTGCAAAGAACGGCAAGCTTCACTTCAACCTGAAGGCAACCAACGGCCAGGTCATAGGCAAGAGCGAAATGTATGACTCAGCAGCCAGCTGCGACAATGGTATCACATCGGTGAAAAAGAATGCACCGGGTGCTATTATTGACGACCAGACAAAATAGATTGCCCTTTTCTATCTTTCGTAGACGATCTTTCCGTCTGCGATGGTATAATCTGCCCTGACTGACATAATCATCTCCTCAGCGACATTGAATATATCTTCTGAGAGGATGGTTATGTCTGCCAGGTAGCCCTCCCTGAGCATCCCTTTCCTCTCTTCCATGAACTGGGAATAAGCAGCGCCCAGTGTATAGTACTCTATGGCCTTCTCCATGGTTATCTTTTCCATCGGGAACCAGCCGTCGCCCTCTTCTCCCTTACGGTCCTTGCGTGTTACGGCAGCATACAGCCCCTCCATGGGGTTTAGCGGCTCTACGGAGTAGTCGGTGCCGAATGCCAGCCTGGCACCGCTGTCGGCAAGGCTCTTCCAGGCATAGGCCCAGCGGCTGCGCTCAGTGCCGATACGTTTCTCCGCAAAGCGCTTGTCAGTGATGCAGTGTGTGGGCTGCATGGATGCTATCACACCCAACCCGGCAAATCGGGGAATATCCTCCTCAATAAGTATCTGTGCGTGCTCTGAGCGGTGACGGCTGTCACGTATCCCATTGACCTCACGTGCCTTTTCATATGCGTTGAGTATCCAGTTGTTGGCTTTAGGGCCGATGGCGTGGATCCCTATCTGAAACCCGCGGCTGTCACCAGCCAGAACCCGCATCTCAAGCTCCTCATAACTCATCTGCGGCAGCCCTGTCTTGCCGGGCTCGTCATTGAAAGGCTCGAACATCATCGCCGTGGCTGACCCCAGCGTGCCGTCCATGAAATCCTTCAGGTAACCAAACCTTATCCAGTCGCCCGACGAGGGATACCTCTGTCTCAGCTGCTCGTAACCGTCAAGCTTCACGGGGTCGGCAGTGAGCTCGGCACCAATGTCAATCCTGCAGGTGAGCATCCCCTCTGTCATAATCGAATCATACATGCCGAAATCGGCGCTGCCGGGAATCTGAATGCTGGTGATGCCGTACTCCGCAGCCTGGCGCAGGGCGGTGATATATCCCAGCCACTTCTTCTCCTTACGCTCTTCAGGGCTCATTTCGATTTTCACTGCCCCGGTCTTTATCAGCTCCATAGCGCTCTCCTTGAGTATGCCCGTCGGTTCACCCGTGACCGGGTCCCGCATAATCTCACCTCCAAACGGGTCCGGGGTGCTCCGTGTGATGCCTGAGTTCCTTATTACATAACTGTTGACCAGGGCACTGTGGCCGTCAGTGCGGCGGAGCACAACGGGGTTGTCCGGCGAGACGGCATCAATAAGCTCCTTCACAGGCCACTCGCGTGTAGTGAACATCTCATGCTCCCAGTGTCCGCCGTAAATGAGCTGACCCTTTTGTGATCTGGCCACCTGCTGTCTTACCCTTTCTGTTATCACCGCAGGGTCAGTGACATACCTCAGTTCAATAAAGTCCGGATCAACAGGCCCGAAGTGTGCATGAGCGTCATTAAAGCCCGGAAGCACCGTTCTGCCCGCTGCATCAATCACCCTGGTGATGCCCTCATCAATGTATTTGCTTATCTGACTGTCACTGCCAACTGCAACGATCTTGTTGCCTCTCACCGCAACGGCTTCGGCATAGGGCATGATAGAGTCAGCCGTGAAAACCTTGCCGCCGGTAATTACCAGGTCGGCTTTTTCCGCTGTTGTACAGCCTGCTGCAACCAGAAGTGAGAATACCATAACAGTTATAAATCCTTGTTTCATCATGTCTAATTTTATTAATAGGGTATGATAGATTCTCCCGCAAATCGGGAGAAACTCTATGTTTTTGATTTTATTAATATTGTGCTTCCGCTTTTGAAAACATGGGTTT
>JBHEOU010000019.1:0-8542 GCA_046260645.1 Bacteroidales bacterium
CGGGTATAAGGGACTTCTTTGAAAAGAGCGGATTGAAGAAGGCTGTAATTGGTCTCTCGGGGGGCATAGACTCTGCGGTGGTACTTGCCCTGGCTTCTGAAGCACTGGGACCGCAGAATACCCTCGCCCTCCTTATGCCTTCGGTTTACTCCTCAGAACATTCGGTGACCGACTCGTTGCAGATGGTCAGCAACCTGGGGATCCCATTCCACATCATAAGCATTGAGGAGGCACGTCAGGCACTTGAAAATACCGTTCAACCATTCTTCGGCGACAAGGCCAATGACATCACGGAGGAAAACATACAGTCAAGGTTGCGTGCGGTCATTCTGATGGCCTTCGCAAATAAACTCGGGAAAGTGGTGCTGAATACCTCCAACAAGAGCGAAGCCTCCACAGGTTACGGGACACTGTACGGCGACATGATCGGAGGTCTTTCCGTTCTGGGCGATCTTTACAAGACCGATGTCTACAGGCTGGCCCGGGAGATCAACGCCCGGAACGAGATCATCCCTGCAGCCATAATCACCAAGCCACCATCGGCGGAACTGAAACCAGATCAGCTCGATACCGATTCCCTGCCTCCATATGAAAGACTTGACCCTGTACTGTTCAGGTATATCGACCTCGAGAGGTCGGCAGAACAGATTATTGAAGAAGGATTTGACCCGGACCTGGTGGAAAATGTCATAAGGCTCATCCGTACCAGCGAGTTCAAAAGAAGACAATCGCCCCCGATCCTCCGTGTCTCTTCCAAAGCCTTCGGCAGTGGCAGGAGAATACCAATAATAGCAAAATACAGGTGACCCCTGCCCACATCCTCAACTACTTGTATTATAGTGTGTTAAAAAAAGTTAATTTTCCCCTTAAACGACTTTTTTAATATCTTTGTATATGTTGTTTAACATAAGCGTAGATGTTCTATAATAATCCTTATCTGGAACAGTGTCTTGAAGGGCCATTTTCACTTTTCAGGGATTTGCCTGACAAGGAAAAGGAGTTATTGCTTCAGGATCATGTTTGCTCCTCACTGAAGAAGGGAGAGATGATCTTTCATGAGGGTGGCAGACCCGCAGGGCTCTATTGCCTGGCCAGTGGCAAGGTCAAAATTTTCAAACACGGTATCGGAGGCCGTGAACAGATCGTCAGGATGGTGAGGCCCCAGGGACTGATAGGATTTGCAGCCTTTTTTGCCGGCACTTCATACTCGGCATCTGCAGTGGTGATAGAAGATTCAGGTGTCTGCAGGTTTGACAGGGATGCTTTCATGAAGCTCCTCAGACGAAATTCCGATCTGACAATGAAGCTTATGCGCATGATGGCGCTCGAGCTCTCCTTCTCGAACAAACGAACCGTGTCACTCACCCAGAAGCATATCAGGGGCCGCCTGGCGGATTCACTACTGGTCCTTCGTGATACCTACGGCGTCGAGAATGACGGGAAGACTATCAGGGCTTATGTCTCACGCGAGGATCTGGCCTGCTTTTCAAACATGACCACCTCCAACGCTATCAGGACTCTCTCTATGTTTGCCACGGAGTCAGTGATTGCCCTCGACGGAAAAAAGATCTGCATTATTGACCCTTCCAGGCTCGAGAAGATCAGCCAGATGGGCTGAGCTCCCGGTAACCGTGATCAGGCTCGCCTATTCCTTTGATCAAGCCTGCCTATCCCTCTGATCAGGCTCGCCTATCCCTGTCTGTTCACTGACCTGATAAAGCATGTACGACAGAGAGGCTCGTAGATGTCCTTCTCTCCCAGCACCACGATCTTCTCATCCTTGGTCTTCCGGTGAGAATAGTTGGCCAGGTTGCCGCACCTGACACAAATCGCATGTACCTTGGTCACATATTCCGCCACAGCCATCAGCGCCGGCATAGGGCCGAAGGGCCTGCCTGAGAAGTCCATGTCGAGGCCTGCAACAATGACACGGCTGCCTTCATCAGCAAGCCTGGTGCACACATCTGCCAGGCTGCTGTCAAAGAATTGAGCCTCATCAATCCCGACAACCTCCACTCCGCTTGCAAGAAGAAGTATTGAAGCCGCATTCTCTACCGGAGTCGACATTATCGACTTCTCGTCGTGCGAGACAACCCTGTCTTCCGAAAACCTGGTGTCAACCGACGGCTTGAAAATCTCAACCTTCAGTCCGGCGAACATGGCTCTCCGCAGCCTCCTGATAAGCTCTTCGGTCTTGCCTGAGAACATGGACCCCGCAATCACCTCAACAGATCCGCGCTTGCCGGCATTGTCAACCGAATTTTCAAGAAACTCCATACTTCAGATTATCAATTCGCCGTTCAATACTGTAGAGAGAATATTTCGGAATGAAAAGATTATTATTAATTACTTTTGCAAAATAAAGAAAACGATCATTACAAAAAACAAAGGGAGATGGATTTCATTAAAGCAGTGGGCATAATAGGAAGGGATCTGGAGGAGGCGATTGCATTGCTGGACCAGCTCTACGCTGAAGGCGGATCAAATATTGCAGAGATAGAACTTGCCCGACTGAGGGTACACAGCGCGACAGAGCTGCTCAGGCTCCTTCCGGGTCTTACCGTGGCGACGGCACCCGCGCCGGTTCATGAGACCAGGAATGAGGAGACGGTGATTCTGACTGACGTGCCACAGACTGCCGGGGAACCGGTGATGCAGGCTGCCGGGCCGCAGACGACTGCGGAGCCGGTGATACAGACTGTCGGGCCTCTGACAATGGAGGTTCCGGCGGCGAAGGCTGCCGGGCACCAGAAAACGCAGGACCCGCAGAGGTCGATACTGGCTGACAGGTTCGCCAGCACGGGCACCCTCGGAGAAAAGATGCAGTCAAACAAACAGGAAGGCGCAATCTCATCGGTTATGCACAGCAAGCCGATAGCCGATATCGGTGCTGCCATAGGCATGAACGACAAATTTTACTTCATACGTGAGCTCTTCAGCGGCGACACCATAGCATACCATGATACCATCATCAGGCTCAATGCCGCAGCATCACTGGGTGAGGCCATGAAGATTCTCGATGAGAGCACCGTCATGGGTTCGGACCCCTCAGCACAGTCTTCTTTTGTTGACGTGGTACGCCGAAAGTTCAACATTCATGTCTAAGCTCTTCCTGGTGCCCACCCCCATTGGCAACCTTGGTGACATCACCATGCGCGCCCTGGAGGTGCTGAAGTCCGCAGATCTCATTCTCGCGGAAGACACCAGGACAACACGCTTCCTTCTCGATCATTACGGCATAAGTGCCCCACTTCGGTCACATCACAAGTTTAATGAGCACCGCAGCCTTGAGGCGGTCTGTGATTCCATCGAAGGAGGCACGGTGACCGCCCTGGTCTCCGATGCAGGCACCCCTGGCATCTCTGACCCCGGATTCCTGCTCGTAAGACGGTGCATCGAAAAAGAGATACCCGTTGAGGCACTGCCGGGAGCAACAGCATTCGTGCCTGCACTGGTCAACTCGGGACTGCCCTCCGAACGCTTCTGCTTCGAGGGCTTCCTCCCGCAGAAAAAAGGAAGACAGAAGAGACTATCCCAGCTGGCAGGTGAAGAACGGACAATGATCTTCTATGAATCGCCCTTCAGGGTGATAAAGACCCTTGAACAGCTGGGAGCAGTGCTCGGCGGTGAACGCAGAGCTTCCGTCTCAAGGGAGCTGACAAAGAAATTCGAAGAGACAATACACGGAACACTCTCTTCATTGGCGGAACACTTCAGGAACAAAGCCCCGAGAGGCGAGTTCGTGATAGTGGTGGCCGGATCATCACTGAAAGAGCATTCCGAAGAAAAAGCATGAAGATGCGCGGCAGGAGACTGATCATCATCATTGCGATTCTGCTGCCATGGCTTCAGTGCGGGGCGCAGGTGATACGCGGAAAGATAACCGACCCCAGCGGCATGCCAATGGCCTCAGCATCAATATATATTGCCGAACTGCGCCAGGGAACCACCACGAACAACAATGGCTTTTATGAGATCACTCTGCCGGAGGGGACATACACCATCAACTACCAGTTCCTCGGGTATGCACCAGTATCAAGGACTTTTACAATCAATGCCGATGATATCACTGCAGATATCACCCTCACCGAACAACTCTTTGAGATTGCTCCGGTAAGAGTGTCAGCCTCAGGCAGGGATCCTGCATACTACATGATGCGCAAAGCCATCGGAATGGCTCCCTTCCACCTTAACCAGGTGAAAATGTACAGGGCGGAGGTTTACATTAAGGGCGGGGGAAGCGTTGACAAATTACCGGCCATGGTCCGGCGCCGTATAAAGATCGAAGCCAATGAAGCCGAATTCGAGGAGGGAAAGTACTACTTCTCCGAATCATTGAACATAATAACATTCACCGCACCGGATAAGTACGTCCACCGCGTTGTCTCCTCCATCTCAAGCATGCCGGTCAGCGAGGACCAGGCATCGCCCATGGATTACCTCGAGGCAAGCTTCTACCAGCCTGTGCTGGCCGACGTAGCAATATCTCCCCTGGCGCCAAACGCCTTCTCTCACTATAGCTTCACCTTCCTCGGATCATCGTCACAGGGCAATTATGTCATCGATAAAATAGGAGTCACACCACGGCGCAAGAGCCAGCAGCTCTTTACAGGCGTGATCTACATTGTTGAAGACCTGTGGGCCATACACTCGCTTGACCTGACCAATGAGAATCTGGCAGGGAAAGTAAGGATAAGGCAGCTGTACACTCCCGTCGAGGAGGGAATATGGATGCCTGTGAGCCATGATTTTAACATTGACATATCCGTTATGGGAGTCAGGGCCAGGGCAGCCTATACCAGCGCGGTGAAATACCTTGAGGTTGAGCCTGACAGGTCGCTCCCATTGCCTTCCGCCTACACAACATCGACTGACGCGAAGGAGCAGCCTGAGTCGCAAACCCCTGAACAGAGAGAGATAGAGGCTCTTCTTGCCAGGGATGATATTTCAGCCCGTGAAATGTCAAGGCTCGCACGGCTTAATGAGAAGAATGCCCGGCGCTCCGAAGGGAAACCCCCGCTGGAGATAACCGACAGAACAACTTTCATTATCGAGGACGACGCCACTCAGAAAGACTCATCATACTGGCATGATGCCAGACCCATACCGCTTACTGAAGAGGAGAGGGAGAGCGTGGCGACGGTGTCAGCCTCCGGCACGCCCCTGGCAAGACGTGACACCTCCACCATCTCCATCACCCTGGGGGCCGGATCACATGACGGGAAGAGGAGCCCTGCGGCAACCTTCGTCAAGGACCTTGCCACTGGCAAGAGATGGCAGCTGTCAAAGGATTCCTTCCTCGAGTTTAACGGTCTTGCAGACCTGAAAAGCTTCTCGTTCAATACCGTCGACGGATTTGTTGCTGGCACCGCTATGAGCCTGTCACTGAGATCCGGTGAGGCCGGGCGATTCACCCTGGCACCCTCGGCAAAGTACGCCTTCGGCCGGAACCAGCTGATGTGGAATATCACAGCCAACATCCTTTATGATCCGCTTCGTGCCAGCAACATCTTCCTGAGAGCCGGCAGGCAGTCCGATGAATTCTCCCCATCAGGCATTAACCCCCTGGTAAACACGGTCTCGTCGCTCTTTTTCAGGCAAAACCTCATGAAGCTTTACAACAGCTTATACCTCGTCCTGGGCCACAGGGGAGACCTCGCCAACGGCCTCAACCTGTCATTGTCATCCATGATTGAACGACGCGAAAACCTGGAGAATTACTCATCATTTTCATTTTTCAGGCGTGACATCCCTTACTCTGTTAATCTTCCTGATAATCCATTTATTAACGGCGATGTGGAAGGTTATGATCTGTTGCCGCTCTCAGGTTACAACCATATTTCCGTTACTGCCGGCCTGTCATGGACACCTCGTCACCGTTACCGTGTCTCCGGCGGGGCAAAGATCTATGCCGGATCAGATTTCC
The DNA here is from genome assembly GCA_046260645.1 of Bacteroidales bacterium. Taxonomy (GTDB): domain Bacteria; phylum Bacteroidota; class Bacteroidia; order Bacteroidales; family VadinHA17; genus SR-FBR-E99. The sequence continues at coordinate 5,927 of JBHEOU010000019.1, forward strand.
CCACTTTCCAGCTAATCTGGAAACACGGGTATAACCACGGTGAAACCCATGCGGGCCACTTTGACATGTTCATGGCTGAGATCTTCCGGACAAAAAGCTTCGGATCGCTCAATGAATTCCGGTGGCGCATCCGCGGCGGAGGATTTTTCAACAGCCGGAACCTGAAGCTGCAGGATATGTACTGGTTCAATACCCAGGCCAGCCCCGTCCTGCTCAATAAATATGAGGACGCGTTTTATCTCAGGCCTTATTATTCCCTTTCGGCACCACGACACTTTGCAGAGGGCCACATTCGGTACACCTCGCCAACCCTTCTTCTGAAGAGGCTGCCGGGACTGAGCAGTACATTATGAGGCAGGATACACCATGAGCGAGATCTTCCTGATGGCAGAACTGGGCATATATGCAGGCTTCCGCGACACCTCATTCGAGTCAGTGGGGCTCAGGCTTACCCTGAGGCTCAACTGACACGATCAGAAAGAGGGCTTGCGCCCGTTGTCATCCGGTGAAAAATCACTGAAGTCTGATGATATGTCGTCATTCATCTTTGACCCGAGAGTATAAACCCCTCCTGCCGGTGTTGCCGGGAATGAGATCTCCGATCCGAACTCGTCAGGCTCGACGAAGGTAGCCCTGTCCTCCTTGAAATAAAGCAGGATCTCGTCGGTGGGGCCGTTACGGTTCTTGGCAAGAATGATATCGGCATGACCCTTGGTCGACTGGCCGTCTTCAAACTGTGACACTCCCATCTTCTCAGGGCGGTGGATGAACACCACCATATCGGCATCCTGTTCAATGGCACCCGACTCACGAAGGTCTGACAGCATCGGTTTCTTGTTGCCGCCGCGCGTCTCCACCGACCTGTTCAGCTGTGATAGTGCCAGCACCGGCACGGCAAGCTCCTTGGATATGCTCTTCAGGGCCCTGGAGATCGAGCTCACCTCCTGCTCGCGGCTGCCGGCATCAGGCGGCCCGGTCATCAGCTGAAGGTAGTCAACAATCACCAGGTCAAGCTTGCCCTGGGCCTTGAGCCTGCGGCATTTGGCCCTGAGCTCGAACACGGATATCGCCGGGGTGTCATCAATATAAATGGGAGCCTCGGTGAGTGACTTGATGCGCGATTCGAGCAGCGACCACTCCTCCGGTGAGAGCTTACCGTTCTTGATTTTTTCTCCGGGGATCTCTGTCTCCGCAACAATGAGCCTGTTTACCAGCTGTATGGCCGCCATCTCAAGCGAGAAGATGGCCACCTTCCTGCCATGATCGATAGCGATGTTGCGTGCCATGGTGAGGGCAAAGGCCGTCTTGCCCATCGAGGGCCTGGCAGCGATGATGACCAGCTCCGACTTCTGCCACCCGGAGGTGAGCCGGTCAAGCTTGGTGAAACCTGACGGTACACCCACGAGAGCATCCTCCTTCTTACCCAGCTCCTCCATCTCGGCCAGAGCCTGCCTGATGACCTCATGAATGGGTGCAACCTCATGCTTGATGTTGCCCTCGGCGATACGAAACAGCTCATCCTCACTCCTGTCAAGCAGCTCGGTAACATCAAGGGTGTCTTCATAGACCAGGTTCTGTATGAGCGTGGATGCACGTATCAGCTCGCGCTGGATGTACTTCTGCATGACGATGCGTGCATGATACTCTATATTGGCTGCCGAGACAATCATGGAAGTCAGCTCCGTAAGATAAACCGGCCCGCCAGCCTCCTCGAGATCATTGACACGCTTTAGCTCCTGCGTGACGGTGAGAAGATCAATGGGCTGGTCACGCTTGTTGAGCTCCGAAATGGCTGCAAATATCTTCTGGTGAGCAGCAGAATAAAATACCTCCGGCCTGAGCATGTCAACCACCATCCTGGCAGCCTCTATCTCAAGCATCGCAGCGCCGAGAACCGCCTCCTCCATCTCAGGCGACTGAGGGGGGATCCTTCCACCTTCAGGTATGACAACTACTGAAGACTTCTTATCCTGCCTTCCTCTTGATGCAACTTGTGCCATTAATATCTTGTTGTTATTCAGTTAGATAAATTCAGAAAACAGCTGTTCCTGCCGTGATCAAATTTAACAATAACAACAGGCATAGGAGTCGCAGGCACTCTTTTGTTTCAAACAGAAAATTGTTAAAAAGATGTTGAAAACGGATATAATCGTCAAATATGAGGTATTTTAAAAAGGTTCGTATATTTTTGATCTCTGAAGAGAATATCGTGACATGGTCGTATTTCCAAGGGCGAAGATAAACATCGGGCTAAGGATCGTTGAAAAGCGGCCTGACGGATATCATAATATCGAGACCTTTTTTTACCCCGTGGCTCTTGCCGATGCCCTGGAATTTGTAGTCAGGAAGGACAACCGCAGGCATGACACTCTCAGGGTCACAGGCCACATGAATGAGGTTGACCCGGAGGACAACCTGGTGATGAAGGCGGTGAAGCTCATGCGGCACTCTTTTGATTTCCCCGGCATACGTATCCATCTTCACAAGAGCATACCTGTGGGAGCAGGCCTCGGAGGAGGTTCTTCCGATGCAGCCGGGATGCTCCGCGCAGTGAACCGCTATTTTGAGTTCGGCCTCAATGCTGAAGAGCTGCGTTCATTTGCAGGCAGGCTGGGC
>JBHEOU010000019.1:8581-14914 GCA_046260645.1 Bacteroidales bacterium
TCATTTGCCGAGGGAGTGGGAAATATCCTGTCGGAGTTTCCGCTTGACCTCAGCGGCTACCACATTGCCATACTCTGGCCAGACCTCAACATCAGTACGGCCGAGGCCTATGCGGGGTGTGTTCCCTATCCCACGGGACTGTCATTGAGGCAGTTGCTCAACCTGCCCGTAAGTGAATGGCGCGGCAGGGTGGTAAACGATTTTGAACTTAATATTTTCAGCAGGTATCCGCTGGTGGGAAGGATAAAGAATGCCCTTTATGAGGCAGGTGCCCTGTACGCCTCGATGTCAGGCAGCGGATCGGCCGTTTATGGCATCTTCCGTGAAGAGCCGGTGCTACCGGGGGAAGTCTCACGCTATCTTCTCGACAACGGAGACCTCATCTGACCGGACTCTCAGCTCAGATTATCTCAACCAGAACAACTCCCTTTGAAACCCTGTCACCGGGCTTGACATTGACCGCCGCAACCCTTCCTGAAATATGACTTTTCAGCCTGTTCTTCATCTTCATCGCATCGAGGATGAGAATGTCGTCGCCTTCGTTTACTGAGTCACCCTCGTGAACCAGCACTTCGATCACGGTGCCCGGGATGAAACTGGAGATCCTGCCCGGCACCGGCGGAGCATAAGGCTTCCGTTGGGCATAGCGGCGGCTCAGTCTCGTCGTATACTCTGTCTGGTCAATAATTATCTTCTCAGTATCATTCTTTTCCATGGTACTATTTTTCCGGCTATGATCAGAACGGTGGTATGCCATGCTTCTTCCAGGGCAACTGCACATCCTTGGAATCAGATACCTCAAGTCCGTGAAGAAGCATCCTGCGTGTTTCGGATGGTTCAATGACCGCATCGACATAACCGCGTGAAGCAGCCACATACGGGTTGGCAAACTTTTCCTTGTACTCCTCCACCTTCTGCCGGCGCACCTCGTCCGGATTGGCTGCGGTGGTTATCTCCTTGCGGAAAATGATGTTTGCGGCGCCTTCCGGTCCCATGACTGCGATCTCCGCCGTCGGCCAGGCAAACACGAAGTCGGCACGCAGGTGGCGTGAGCTCATTGCAATGTACCCTCCTCCGTAAGCCTTGCGCAGTATCACCGTCAGCTTGGGGACGGTTGCTTCACTGTACGCATACAGTACCTTGGCACCATGACGAATCACCCCGGCATGCTCCTGGTCAATGCCGGGCAGGTAACCGGGAAGGTCTACGAGGGTGATGAGCGGGATGGAGAAGGCGTCACAATAACGGATGAACCTGGCCGCCTTGTCTGATGAGTCAACATCAAGCACCCCGGCCATCACCAGAGGCTGGTTGGCTACAAAGCCTACCGTCCTGCCGCCCATGCGCCCGAAACCGATGACCATGTTGGAGGCATACAGCTCCTGTATCTCGAAGAAATCCGAGTTGTCGGCCACGGCCCTTATGACCTCCCTGACATCGTAGGGCAGGGTCGGATCACCCGGAACTATCCTGTCAATATCATAGCTGCTCTCCGGTGGCATCGTTTCAATGACCTTTGCCCGCACCTCGTTGTTCTTCGGTATGAAAGAGATCAGCCTCTTGATCTGGCTGAAGCACTCTTCCTCTGACAGGGCAAAGAAATGAGCATTGCCGGAGACCTCACAGTGCACACGCGCACCGCCAAGCGCCTCCATGGAGATCTCCTCACCCAGGACGGTCTTTATAACCTCAGGGCCGGTGATGAACATCTTTGATATATTCTCAACCACAAAGACAAAGTCAGTCAGAGCCGGAGAATAGACCGCTCCGCCGGCACACGGTCCCAGAATGACGGATATCTGCGGTATAACACCGCTTGAGATGGTGTTACGGAAGAAAATCTCTCCATAACCGGCCAGCGAATTAACCCCCTCCTGTATACGTGCACCTCCGGAGTCATTGATCCCTATAAGGGGTATCCTCATCTTCAGGGCATGATCCATTATCTTGGTTATTTTGCGCGAGTGCATCAACCCCAGCGACCCGCCGGCAACGGTAAAATCCTGCGCAAATATTGCAACCGGGTTGCCATGAACCGTTCCGGTACCTATCACCACCCCGTCACTGGGCAGGTGCTTCTTGTCCATGCCGAAATCGCGCGCGTCATGCTCAACAAACATATCGTACTCATTGAACGACCCGTCATCGAGGATAGCCATGATACGCTCACGGGCAGTGTTCTTGCCCATGGCCTTCTGTTTTCCGACAGCCTCCTCACCGCCGCCAAGAAGCATCTTCTCACGCTTCTCCTTCAGTTCCCGTATCTTTTTCTCCAGTGCCATAATTAAGCTTCTTATACCTGTAAAAAAAATCTTCAAAAAAGCAGCGCAATATAGACAAAATTTTATTTGTGCACATTATCAATGAGAGTGTGCTATTTTGGCGCATTCCAGTAAACACCCAGGGCAATGAATGAGTAGATTATATTGGGGATCCACATTGCCAGGGCGGGATCCAGGTCTCCCTTGAGTGAGAACTGAGAGGCGAACTGCATGAACAGAATATATGAGAAGGTGAGGGCCAGTCCCAGACCAATCTGCATACCTATCCCTCCCTTTATCTTGCGTGATGAGAGGGAGACCCCGATGAGGGTGAGGATGAAAAAGGCAAACGGTGATGCATAGCGCCTGTGCTTCTCATTCAGGTAGAGCTTGATCTCGTCAGAGCCTTGCGACCTCAGCACATCAATGTAATCATGCAGCTCGCCATAGGTCATTGTAAAGACAAACTGCGGTGACCTGGTAAAATCATCAGGCCCCACATTAAGGACGGTGTCAATCCGCCGGCCCGAGGAGATCCTCTCGCCTATGCTGTCCGTCTCCCTGATGTAGTACCACCATGCTCCCCACTTGTTGGTGGTGCTGTCCCACCTGATCATGTTCGCGGTCATCTTTGACTCAAGCCTGCCCTGGTCATCAAACTTCTCCATGCTGAAATTGCGCCCGCTCTGCGAGATCTTATTGTACTGCTCCATGTAGATATAGACATTGGGATAGACCTGGCGGTGAACGGAGGAGACATTCATCTTTCTGAAGTCGGAGCTGCGGTAGTATTTTTCCTCAAAATCAAGTCTGGCGATGTTTGAATGCGGCAGGACATAGTTCTGCAGCATGAAGGCGGCCACTGCGATGACTGCAGCTGAGATGAAATACGGTACCAGCAGCCTCCCGAAACTCATCCCGCTGTTGAGCATGGCAATGATCTCGGTGTTGACGGCCATCCTTGAGGTGAAAAAGATCACCGAGATAAAAACGAACATCGGGGCAAAGAGCGTGGCAAAATAGGGAATGAAATTAAGGTAATAGTCGAAGATGATCGCTTTCAGCGGAGCCTGCTTCTGTATAAAGTCGTCAATCTTCTCGGAGAAGTCAAAGATCACCGCTATCCCCAGTATAAGCACCAGTGAGAAGACAAATGTGCCGAGGAACTGTCTGATGATATACCAGTCCAGGATTCCCGGGGCAAGTTTCCTCATGCTCTTCCTGAAATTCTTCGAACTGTCTCTTCCTTCCATGATCCGAATGTACCGTCAAGTATCTTCTCTCTTGCCTCCCTCACCAGGCTGAGGTAGAATGAGAGGTTATGTATTGTGGCAATCTGTGCTCCGAGCATCTCTCCCGATATGACCAGGTGGCGGAGGTATGCCTTTGAGTAGGTGCGGCTGATCTCAGAGTCCGAGCCTGCATCCACCGGAGAGAAGTCTGAGGCCCAGCGCTTGTTCCTTATGTTTATTACCCCCTCGGCTGTGAATAGCATGCCGTTACGTCCGTTGCGGCTGGGCATCACGCAGTCAAACATGTCAACACCGCGCGCAATGGCTTCCAGGATGTTGGCAGGCGTGCCCACGCCCATAAGATAGCGTGGTTTATCGGCGGGCAGTATCTCATTCACCACCTCTATCATCTCATACATTACCTCAGCCGGTTCACCCACCGAGAGGCCTCCGATTGCGTTCCCGGGCATCTCCTTTGCCGCAATCGTTTCAGCAGATATGCGCCGCAGATCCTTATATATGGCTCCCTGGACGATGGGGAACATCATCTGGTCAGCCTCGTAGAGTGGCTCACCGGAATTCATCTGTTCAACACACCTGTCAAGCCACCGGTGGGTCAGCTCCATCGACTTAAGGGCATATCCGTGGTCACAGGGCCATGGGGCGCATTCATCAAACGCCATTATTATATCAGCTCCTATCGTTCTCTGTATATCGATAACCTTCTCCGGCGTGAAGAGATGTTTTGAACCGTCGATATGTGATCTGAATATCGCACCCTCCTCCGTCAGTTTCCTGTTGGCAGCCAGCGAGAAAACCTGGTACCCGCCGCTGTCGGTGAGCAGTGCCCTGTCCCATGCCATGAAGCGGTGCAGGCCGCCGGCCTTCCTGATGATGTCAGTGCCCGGCCGGAGATAGAGATGATAGGTGTTGGCCAGTATCACAGGGGCATTTATCTCCGACTTCAGATCGCGGTGAAGTACACCCTTGACCGTGGCTCCGGTGCCGACAGGCATAAAGACAGGGGTTGGGATTTCGCCGTGGGCCGTGCGCAAAAGGCCCGCCCTGGCAGATGTCGATCCGTCTCTCCTCTCTATGCTGAACATCATTCTCCCACTGGTGGTCACAAAAGTAAGCTTTCTCCGTCTGATTATGAACATACGGTTATCAATTTGAGAAAACGGCGCTATAATTGTTGAAAAGATTCTTGCAACCATTATCCAATTCTTTATAATATTGCTGTTGACAATGTTACTTACATGATCCTTTCAACTGATCCGACGCATATAATTCTGCTTTTTCTGCTGATAATCATGGCATTCATCCAGGGCTGGTACTGGCTCGGGTATTATCGAAGGGCAGCATTTGCAAAAAATGACAAAACCAAACCGGCCGGGAACATGCCTCCCATCTCGGTTGTCATCTGCGCACGAAATGAGGCGGAGAACCTCGTAAATTTCCTTCCGGCGGTCATGGAGCAGGACTACCCCTCGTACGAGGTTGTGGTGGTGAACGACTGTTCGGAAGACAATACTGATGATATCCTCGGTGAAATGATAACGCGCTATCCGCACCTCAGGGTATCAATGATCCAGAAAGATCCCGGCTTCACCCACACCAAGAAGCTTGCCATGCTTATCGGCATCAAGGCCGCGAAGAATGAGCTGTTGGTCTTCACTGACGCCGACTGCCGGCCGGCATCACCCAACTGGCTGCGTGAGGTTGCTGCGGCAGCCCGACCTGAAACTGACATTATTATAGGCTACGGTGGGTACATCGCAGAGGAGGGCCTCCTCAACAGCTATATCCGTTATGAAACAATGTTCATCGGCATGCAGTACTTCGGGATGACCATGGCAGGCAAACCCTATATGGGCGTGGGGCGTAACCTGGCATACAGGAGAAGCTTCTTCTTCGACAGGGGCGGCTTCGGACCCCATAACCATATCATGTCAGGTGATGACGACCTCTTTGTCAACCGGAACGCTACAAGCGACAACTGCAGCCTGATGCTGTCACATGATTCCTTTACGTTGTCGGCAGCACAAAAGAGCCTGGGAGCATGGATCAAACAGAAGAGAAGACACCTGTCGGCAGCCGCCTACTATAAGAAGAATGACAGGATAAGGCTTTTCTTCGAGCCCTTCAGCAGGGTCTCGTATTACGGACTGCTCATAACGCTTCTGATAATGCTCGCATCATGGCCAGTGGTGCTTTTCATCGCATTGGCACGAATGGTCATGAGGTCAGTCATAATCCGCAAGGCTGCCGCAACATTCAATGAACCCCGGTTGTGGGTTATCTCGCTCTTTTTTGATATCTTGGCACCGTTTGTAACGGCATTTCTTTACGTCACAACCATCAGAAGAGGCAAGGGCAGAGAGACATGGAAGTAGTAAGCGGCCTATCGGAGAAAGCGCAACATGACCTGAAGGTCATTGACCGTGCATTGAACGGCGACAGCAGGGCTTACACCGAGTTGCTCAACAGGTACCGTGATTCAGTCTATTATGTCATGCTCAGGATGGTAAGCAATCCCTCTGACGCAGAGGACTTAACCATAGAAGCCTTCGGCAAGGCCTTCAACAGCCTTGCGAAGTATGTTCCCTCGCACGCTTTCAGCACATGGCTCTTCCGCATCGCCACCAACAACTGCATCGACTTCATGAGGCGCAAGAGCCAGACACCCAGGCCCTTCGACCATGACGAGGGTGAAGAGGACGAGATGGAGGCTACCGTCGCCTCTGACAGCAGAGGACCTGACGAACTGTTGATTGACAGGGAGACGGCAGCCTCCCTGAACAGGATAGTGAAGACACTAAAGCCACGCTACCGCAGGC
>JBHEOU010000190.1:0-3599 GCA_046260645.1 Bacteroidales bacterium
GTTAAACTGATGGGTGATGCAGATCCGGACATCAGGCGGACAGGGATCATTGCCGCAGGAAAATACGATATCGGGGAGTTGCGCGGGGAGGTGTTGCAGGCTCTCAGCCATCATGAAACGGCCAGAGAGGGCTTCTGCGTGCTCCGGCACTTCGGGCCTGATCTCTTTACCGACATCATTGGCACGGCGCTAAGGACAACAAACACTGAGAGGGAAAACCTCATGATTATGAGGCTGCTTGAAATGATGCCTCTGTCGGAGGCGCTTCAATACCTGAACCGTTTCATCGTCTCAGGTCATCTGAGTGTACGCCTTAAGGCTGCCGGGTACCTGTGCCGGAAGGGATATGTGCCACAGGGAAAACCGAGAGAGAAGGTGGAGGAGACGCTTAACGGTACTGTGAATACAATTGCAAGGCTGACAGCACTGGAGATTGAGGCAAAGAGGAAAAGGTCCTTCATTCTGTCAGCAGCCCTCGATTATGAGAGGTCAGTTAACACCGAGTTCATCTTCCCGCTCCTGACACTACTGGTCGGCAAGTCTGCAGCAGAGGTGATCAGATCATTTTCCGGCGATGGCACTGCATGCGGTGCCGGTATTGCAGCTGAGGCACTTGACATGGTCGCTGCCGGTGCTCTGGCCAAGCCGCTGAAGGCACTTCTGGGCAACCACACCGACAGGGGCAGACTCGCAGAACTCTCCCTCTGCTATCCTCTCAGGGAAATAAAGGGCCGTTCAGTGGCTTCCTTCATACTTGCGTCTGAACAGAATATCACTGGCATATGGACAAAGGCCTGCGCATTGCATAAGGTTGCATCGGAAGGGGGAGGTCTCGAAAGGGAGCTGGCGGTTTCATATCTCTTCAGCAACAGCCAGCTGCTGCAGGAAGAGAGTGCAAGAGCAATACGAGCGCTGAACCCTGAATGGTACCTTGATGCTGAGGCGAGGTTGCCCGAGATGGCGAGAAACAGGATATCTGCCATCGTCAGAGGCATTGTGCCTGATGCTGCCATGCTCTTTGAAAAGACCAGGTTCCTTAGCCTGTGCTTTAAAAAGATTCCCGAGGAAAAAACAGTGATACTGGCTTCAGCGGTGAGATACTCAGAGAGCTATGACGCAGAATCACTGCCTGGAATTATTTCATGGATCGTGCCATCACAGAATGGTAAAAGCGGACTTTATTCGCTTCCTGTCTGCGATATTGCCGACTTTGTCTTTTACTATTCCGAATACACTGATATCTTTGTACATTATATGGACAATCAGGGGATTGTAGCTGTTTATTAAAACTGTGTTTTATGGGGGACAAGAATATTATTATCCGGCCTAATCCGTTTCCGGGACTGAGGGCGTTCCGGCCAGATGAGGCGCATCTTTTCTTTGGCCGGACGGAGAGCACTATTAAGGTTGTTAACCGCCTTAAAGATAATAGGTTTGTTGCCGTCTTAGGGGCTTCCGGAAGCGGCAAGTCATCACTGGTGCTCTCAGGAGTTATCCCCGCCCTTCTCAAAGAAAATGCCGAAGGAAGGAAGTCATGGTCATACCTGGTCTTCAGACCGGACCGCAACCCCGTTGACCATCTGGCACGAGAGCTGTCAGCCCTCTCTGCCGGTGCAGGCTTCACCCAGCTGACGGAGCCGAGCGTGGCGGCGTCACTTCACAACAGGACTGAGGGGCTGACGGATGTTGTTAACAGGATGAGAAAGAACCTGAGACAGCAGATAGTAATAGTGATAGATCAGTTTGAAGAGATTTTCAGATTCAGTTCTCAAACCACCCGTGGCACTCTGGGTGATGATGCTACCGACTTCATTGATCTCATTGTCAATGCAGTACAGAGTCCAGACCAGGGCCTCCACATCATTCTGACCCTGAGATCAGAGTATGTTTCGGAGTGTGCCCGCTTCCATTCCCTGACCAACCTGATGAACAACGGCAGTTACCTGTTGCCTCAGATTCCAAATGACCTTCTGACAGCGGTGATCGAAGACCCGGTGAAGAGAGCTGGAGCATCGATAGACCGGTCTCTTGTGAAACAGATACTGGCTGACATGGAAGACAAGCCGGGACAGCTGCCAGTGCTGCAGCATCTGATGATGCGTCTCTGGAACCAGTGGAGCAGAACCGGAGACATGAGCCGCCCGATGGGCCTGGCAGACTATGAAGCGGTGGGCCGGCTGAAGGGTGCAATCTCGCACCATGCCGGACAGGCACTTGAATCACTTGATGAGAGACACCGGTATGTCTGTGCCCGCCTCTTCCGGACCATCACCACCAGGACCGATGACGGCAGGGAACTGCGTAAGCCAGAACGCATATCCGAGATAGCAGCCCGCACAGGATGCAGGGAACAGGAGATAATTGCCGTGGCAGATGTCTTCAGGGCTCCTGAGTATTCATTCATCACCCCGACGAGGGAGGTGCCGCTGAACGGTGAGAGCATACTCGACCTGACCCATGAGAGCATAATAAGACTCTGGGGTATGTTGCGCAAGTGGATTGATGAGGAGGCCTTATCAGTAAAGCTCTACAGGCAGCTGGCAGCTGCAGCCGAAGAATACCAGGAGGGCAATGGCAGGCTGTGGACTGCCCCTGATCTTTTAATAGCCCAGAGATGGAGGGAAGAGAACAACCCCACCCTTGCCTGGGCCGAGAAGACAGACCCTGCCTTTGAGAGAGCTATGCTGTTCCTGAAAAGCTCCGAGGAGGAATATACGGTACGAAAGGAATACGAAAGGAAGACAGGGACGGAAACCATAAAGCGCTCGCGTCTTATTGCAAGCCTCCTCGGGCTTCTGGCCCTGGCCACACTGCTGGCCTTCGGTGCGGTATACTCGCTAAGGAACACGGCGGAGAAACAGAAATCTGTTGCTGTCCAGATGAAAGATGAGGCCGTCGCTGTCATCGATCGTCTGAGTGACAGTCTTAATTTCCTTGCTGATACATTAAAGATAACCGCAGACCAGGCGGGCTTTGAGAGGCTGAACGCCCTCGCTGCATCAGGCAAGGCTGAAGAGGCAGAAGGAAGAGCCTCAGCTGCTGAAAGCATTGTTGATGAGATAGTTGCTGATAAGACAGCAGCGCTGGAGGAAGCTACGGAGCAAAACCGGTACCGGATGCTGTCGCTGGCCCGATCGCTGGCATTGAGATCACTCAACCATGGAGGAGAAAAGGACCTGCAGATCCTGCTGGCATGGCAGGCTTATCTTTTCAATGAGAGACACCTGGGGATGACAGAAGACCCGGATGTGTTCTCGGCATTATATGAGATTGGTAAAAGATATGGAAACAGGTTTTATGCCCGCTTTATTCCTGACGGCGCAGGTGTCACAGCAATGGCTGACGAATCAGCCGGACACTCTTTCTTTACGGCTGACACAAAGGGAAGGGTCCTTCGCTGGCAGAATAGTGACCCGGCAAAGGGCTATAAGCTCATATGGTCAGGAGATAAGGTGATCAGGGTCATGGCAGTCAGCCCCGATGCTGAGTGGCTCGCCTGCGGAACGGAGACATCAGAAATAATAATGATCCCCATCTTTGATGATTCCATCGGTTATCAGCTCAGCGACACAGGCGGGGCCATAACCGCAGCACTGTTC
>JBHEOU010000191.1:0-3581 GCA_046260645.1 Bacteroidales bacterium
TGACCGTCTCCGAGAGACGCTCGTAGCGCGATGCCATGGCAGTCACGGGCATGTCAGACATGATACCGGCAACCGGAAGTTTAAGAATTTCAGAGCCGTCTTCGGAAACAGCTGACATTCCTCCTTCCGCTTCAACTAAGAGGTTTATTGCAGTAATTATATCGCGGTCATTGGTACCAACGGCTATTATATTATGACTGTCGTGGGCCACCGATGAGGCCATTGCTCCCTTTTTCAGGCCGAATCCCCTGATGAAGCCAACGGCCGGCGGACGGTCGTTATATCTCTCCTTGACAACTATTTTTAAAATATCTTTTTCGGTATTTGCTGAAACGAATGGCTCTTCGCCAGGAGACACCTCCTCTGATCCTGTAACAAGAGACCCGTTCTCAGCAACTATGACGCGTAACTTACCTCCCTCGTTCGGCACACTTATCTCATCGGTAAGTAGCCTTGTACATTTGAATCTGTTTATTTTTTTTATTTCTCCCGGACTGAACAGAGCCTTTTCCCCGTCGAAAACCAGCTCTCCGTCTATCCAGGTCTGCAAGACATTCATTTTTGCCGGATCATCCACAACGATGAAATCAGCCGGGTCTCCTTCCCTGAGCAATCCCGCGTTGATCCTGTAATGCTCCGCTGTGTTAACTGAAGCTGCACGGATAACATTGAAGAGGTCATATCCCATGTCGATCAGTCGTGCCACTATTTTATTTATGTGACCTTTTGCCAGTGTCTCCGGATGGAGGTCATCAGTGCAAAGCATAACCTCACCAGGATAATAATTAAGCAAAGGCGCCAGGGAGTCGAGGTTTTTTGCTGCACTTCCCTCCCTGATAAGTATTTTCATTCCTCCGGAAATCTTTTCCAGAGCCTCTTCCAGAGATGTGCATTCATGGTCAGTTGATATGCCTGAGCCGATATATTTCTTCAATTCATCACCACTCAGGCCAGGGGCATGCCCGTCGATGGGTACACCAGCCTTCTTCGCAGCAGCAAGTTTTCTGTAAACTTCGGCGTCGTCATATATCACCCCCGGAAAATTCATCATCTCCGCAAGGAAACCAACTCTTTCATGACGTAGCAATTCTTCAATGTCTTCGGCACTTATCCTCGCCCCTGCTGTCTCAGATGATGTTGCAGGCACACATGATGGAGCTCCAAAAAGCATTTTGACAGGCACGGTTGCCGCGTTATCAAGCATGAATCTAACGCCTTCCTTTCCCATAACATTGGCTATCTCATGCGGATCTGCAACAACAGCGACTGTTCCATGCCTCACTGCTGCCACAGCAAAATGCGATGGTACAAGCATACTGCTTTCTATATGCACGTGAGCGTCCGCCAGTCCGGGCATAATATAAAGATCAGGACTGTTCTCAGTTTCCTCTAATTTCTTTACCTTCCCCGCTGAAATAGTAACAGTACCAGGGTAAATGCGCCTAAGGTGCAAATCAATAATCTTTCCCGAAACTTTCATAGTGTATAAAAGAAAATATGTTCCACGTGGAACACTTTGATTATCTACCAAGATACATAATAAGAATGGAAACATCAGAACTTGATACTCCGCTAATCCTTGATGCCTGACCTATTGTCACTGGTCTTAATGCTGACAGTTTCTGTCTGCCCTCTGTTGAAATTGATGCCAGCTCTTCATAATCAATATCCTCAGGTATCTTCAGATCTTCAAGTCTTTTAATCTTGTCTGCCACACCCCTCTCTCGTTCAAGGTAGCCAGAGTATTTAATCCTGATTTCTGCGGCTTCAATAATCTCCCTCTTTCCCGGCGCGGAATTATATCTCAGTGAAGCGGATTCCTTAATTTCTCCGAGCAGGTCATCAAGATGCACCTGCGGCCTGGAGGCTATGTTAATAGCTTTTATTTTCTGATTAATTCCTGAGGTTTCCCTCCCGGCCAGGAATGGGTTAATATCCAAGGGTGAAATGCTATAATTCTTTATAAACGTGATTACCTCATCAACCATGCCGTACTTTTCTTCCAGTCTTTTCATTCTTTCCGTCCCGGCTGTGCCCAGGGCCGCGGCTTTGGGCGTAAGTCTCTCGTCGGCGTTATCCTGCCTCAGCAAGATCCTGTATTCTGCCCTTGAGGTAAACATACGATATGGCTCATCAACTCCTTTTGTAACGAGGTCATCTATAAGCACGCCGATATAGGCTTCATCACGTTTCAGGATGAAGGGTTTCTCTCCCCGTATTTTCAGGACGGCATTTATACCTGCCATCAATCCCTGTGCTCCGGCCTCTTCATATCCTGTTGTGCCGTTTATCTGTCCGGCAAAGTACAGACCCCCAACCTTTTTTGTTTCCAGCGTGTGCTTCAGCTGTGTTGGCTGGAAGAAATCATATTCTATTGCGTAGCCCGGTCTGTATATAACCACGTTCTCAAGCCCTTCCACCTTTCTCAGTGCGTTCAGCTGAGTTTCGAGTTTCAGGCTGCTTGCGAACCCGTTGATATAATATTCATTCGTGTCCCATCCTTCCGGTTCGAGGAACAGCTGGTGTGCTTCCTTGCCGGCAAAGGTTACTATCTTATCTTCCACGCTCGGGCAGTACCGCGGTCCCCGTCCCTTTATCCTTCCGGTAAAGAGCGGTGAATATTTCAATCCCTCTCTCAGTACATTGTGTGTCTCTTCATTGGTATGAGTTATGTAGCAGCTCCTCTCGTCCCTGATGCTGACCGAGTCATGCAGATATGAAAAGCATCTTCCGTCCCCGTCACCCTTCTGCTCTGTCATCTTACCCAGATTGAGGCTGCGCCCGTCAACCCTTGCGCTGGTGCCGGTCTTCAGCCTTTCCACGCTGAACCCTGCTTCCCGGAGCTGGTCACTTATCCCCTTCGAATCGGCGTCACCAGATCTTCCGCCTGCCATGGTATTGAACCCGACATGCATCAAACCGTTCAGGAAGGTGCCGTTCGTGAGAATTACAGCTTCAGCCATAAACTCGGTCCCGAAGGTAGTTCTAACACCTTTGACAACCTCATCCTCCAGGATAAGCGCGTTGGCCTGTTCCTGCCATATACTGAGATTGTCCGTACTTTCAAGTACCTTGCGCCATTCCCTGGTGAATAGCATTCTGTCACACTGTGCCCGGGGGCTCCACATTGCAGGTCCCTTGCTCCGGTTCAGCATCCTGAACTGAATCATGGTGCGATCAGTAATTATCGCAGACATCCCGCCCAATGCGTCTATTTCTCTGATTATCTGTCCTTTAGCAATCCCTCCCATAGCCGGATTACAAGACATCTGTGCGAACTTCGTCATGTCCATGGTGACGAGCAGCGTCTTTGCCCCCATCGTGGCGGCAATAAAGGCAGCTTCGGAACCGGCGTGTCCTCCGCCGACAACAATTATATCATATCTGAAATTCATTCGGCATATGATAAGGCCAGATACATCTCTTCCATCTCAGACATCTTCTTCTTCTCCTCCGCTGTTCTGTCATCATATCCGCATAAATGCAGAAAACCGTGAAATATGACGCGCCTGATCTCGGAATTAAGTGTTACTCCGAATTTTTCCGAGTTCTCTTTAACCCTCTGTGCGCTTATATAAATT
>JBHEOU010000192.1:0-3567 GCA_046260645.1 Bacteroidales bacterium
TCTCCTGTCCTGAAAGGATCGCTGTCATTAGTATCAGAAAAAGTAATATGAGAAGAGATTTTATCAATGATGACCGTGCCATCAGTCACTCTTTTTTTTCTTCCGGGCCTTGCTCTTTTTTGCCTTGGAGCTTTTGGCGGGCTCATTCTTCAGCAGTCCGCTTTTGACCTCGCGTGCAAATTTCTGCCATGCGAACGGGTTAAGAAGGTTGTTGGAGGGCATCTGACCACGTGTGTAGAGATTATCAGCCATCTGCTGCATGGTGTATCTGTATGCTTCACCCGGAGTGGCGCGCATGTCACTCCATATCTGCTGCTCCACAAGCGCCAGATTGTATTCCATATTCTCCATCAGTGGATCAACAGTCCTGTTCTCCACCACAGCCCTCTTGAACTCCGAGTAGGTCTTCCAGGGGAGCACCAGCACCTCTCCGATCTGTATGGTGTCAGTTACCAGGATGACATCGGTAATGAAGTGGTTCCCGGTTATTGAAGGTGGAATGGTGAGCAGGGTGGACTTGTAGCCTATGGCGCTGAAAAATATAGTATCACCCGGGGCGCTTATGATTGAGAAGATACCCCTGTGATCACTGGCAGCGCCGCGTCGGAGATTTTTAGAATATATGCTTACATCAGGTACAATGAACCCCTGATCGTCAGCCGTCAGCCCATCGATCTGAATAAACCTCCTGTCGTCATCCTGGGCGCCGGCATGAGCCAGTGAAACCGCAAGCATGACACAAATCACCAAAAACTTCTTCAATGACAGATATTTTTGCGCTGTAAAGTAAACAATAATGACATTTAATCCTTGATTTTAACTTAACTTTAATCATCTTTACTGTCATCAGACAAGGAAATACGAAAAGCTAAAAATATATGCATAAACAGTTAATGCTTGGTGATGAGGCTATTGCCCAGGCAGCTCTGGATGCCGGCATTAGTGGCATGTATGCCTATCCGGGCACCCCTTCCACCGAGATCATGGAGTATATTCAGGCTTCACCACAGGCGGCATGCGATAACGTACACCGTGAGTGGTCGTCAAATGAGAAGACTGCCACGGAGGCAGCCCTGGGAATGTCATACGCGGGAAAGAGGGCTATGGTGGCGATGAAGCACGTTGGATTGAATGTTGCTGCAGATGCCTTCATCAACTCTGCCGTCACAGGTGTCAACGGGGGGCTTGTGGTTGTTGTCGCCGATGATCCCTCAATGCACTCATCGCAGAATGAGCAGGACCCCGCCAGTTTGTGCTTCTTCCTGCCATTGCACGGAAACAGTACAGGGCTCTCACTTCACTTTTCGTTAAGCTTAATGACGAACCCCTTCTGGCAGGCTATAACAGGCTCTCAAGGGGCAGGGGCAGGGGAACGGGCATCATCACTTGCGGGATAGCCATTAACTACCTGATGGAGAACATAGATGGCCATGAGGATGATTATCATATACTCTCTGTGGCTGCCTATCCGCTGAACAAAACCCTTGTCGCTGAGCTGGTTGAAAACTGTGACCAGGTTCTGGTGTTGGAGGAGGGTTATCCCTTTATCGAGGAGCAGCTCCGTGGACTCCTTGACAGGGATGTGAAGGTGCTGGGCCGTATGGACGGCACCGTACCGCGCGACGGCGAGCTGAACCCGTCTATCGTTGCTGCCGCTCTTGGCCTTGAGGCTGCCCATGGCAAGAGTGTGCCTCCGGTTGTTCGCCAGAGACCGCCCTCATTCTGCAAAGGGTGCGGACATGCAGATGTATTTTCGGCATTGGCTGAGATGATGAATGAGTTCGGACCCGGACGGGTCTTCTCTGACATAGGATGCTACACCCTGGGGGCGCTTCCGCCTTATAATATGGTTAACTCATGTGTCGATATGGGTGCCTCGGTGACAATGGCCGTCGGTGCTACTGATGCCGGCCTGTGGCCGGCTGTAGCTGTTATAGGTGACTCCACCTTCACCCACTCCGGGATGACAGGGTTGCTCGATGCGGTGATCAAGGACTCACCTGTCACCCTGATCATCTCTGACAACTCCACTACCGGAATGACAGGCGGACAGAAATCCCAGGCAACAGACAGGATTGAAAGCATCTGTCTCGGACTCGGGGTGAACCCCGATCACCTGAGGATCATAGTGCCTCTGAGGAAGAATCACGAGGAGAACAAGGCAGTTATGAGGGAGGAGCTGAAGCACCATGGCCTCTCTGTCATACTGGCACGGAGGGAGTGCATTCAAACTGCTTCAAGGAACAAAAAGAGCGAAGCGGCAGTTAAAAGTAAAAAGGGCGAATAAGATGAAATGCGATATTATACTTGCAGGTGTAGGGGGGCAGGGAATTCTTACCATTGCTGCCACAATAGGCCTTGCCGCCGTAGAAGAGAACCTTTTCCTGAAGCAGGCTGAGGTGCATGGCATGAGCCAGCGTGGCGGAGACGTACAGTCTCACCTGAGGCTCTCCGACAGGGAGATCCATTCTGACCTCATCCCGCATGGAAAGGCTGACCTGATTATCAGTGTCGAACCCATGGAAGCACTGCGTTACCTTCCCTGGCTCTCCCCTGAGGGCTGGGTCGTGACCAGTTCCGTACCCTTTGCGAATATACCCGATTATCCTGATCCAGCCGATATAATGGATGAGCTAAGGAAAACCGGAAACACCATAGTGCTCGATGCCGACGCCATCGCAAAGGATCTGGGATCATCGAGGTCAGGCAATATGGTAATTCTGGGAGCAGCCTCCTCATTCATCTCTGTCCCTTTTGAGGCGCTTGAGAAAGGTATTAGAAAACTGTTCGGGCGCAAGGGCGAAGAGGTTGTGGGGCTTAATCTGAAGGCTCTCAGTGCTGGCCGTGCCGCCGCCGGCCGGTAGTGCAGAATGAAGAGTGGCCCAGGCCGGCCGGGCAAAATGCCAGCAAGCTCAGGCTGGTTACGAAATATTTCAGCAAATGCAGGCCGGCCGGGCAAATTGAAAACAAGCCCCGGCGCACTGCCGGGGCCTGTCAGCGAGACAACCGTTCCACACACCCACACAATCAATCATACCCGGAGCAGACGCCAGGTTGCTCAGAGTGACTATTTGCCACGGCCCCTGCCACCGCGTACGGCTGTCTCAACCCCGGACACAGGCTCACTTGACTCCTCCAGTCCGGGCTCGTCGTCAATCATCCCCTTCGTCCTGCTGCCTGAACTGAGCAAAACCAGGTCCGAGGCCACAATCTCGGTTACATTCTTCTGAAGTCCGTTCTTGTCGGTGTAGGTACGGTAGGCTATCCGCCCCTCAATACATACCTCCCTTCCCTTGGCCAGGAACTTCGAGGAGAGTTCGGCCAGCCCGTTCCATGCAACGATACTGTGCCAGGTGGTCTCTTCAATCTTACTGCCTTCGGCATTCTTGTAACTCCCGTTGGTTGCGAGGTTGAAATGAGCAACCTTCTTTCCGCTCTCAAGCGTCCTGACCTCCGGATCCTGTCCCAGGCGGCCGATCAGTTGTACCTTGTTTCTTAAAGCATTCATGATTTTTTTGTTTTTAGGTTAATAATGCTGTTAACGATACAAATTTGCACCCTCTGAAC
>JBHEOU010000193.1:0-3442 GCA_046260645.1 Bacteroidales bacterium
TGGCGGATGAGTTTTGAAGAGGGCGTTGAAGGAGAACGACACGGGTCTCTCGACCCTGGGTTGGGGATTATCAATGAACATCTGTGCCACATCATTGCGCTTCACAGCCTCAATCAGTGGGTCTGCCGATATCTTCTCCAGCGCTGAGGCCAGCGCCAGCGGGTTCCTTGTCAATGAGGCTGAGCCGGCGTCAGCCATATACTCACGCTGCCGTGATATGGCGAACCTGAAGATCATTGCAAGGAAATATCCGACTGCGGCAAGGAGCAGGGCTATAATAACTACCCTGCCATCTTTCTTGCCGCGACCTCCTCCGCTGAATCTGACTGAGCGAGCCAGCGCCTCGGTAATAAATGCAAATATCCCGACAAAGATGATGGAGATGATCAGCAGCCTTACATCGCGGTTCCGTATGTGCGTAAGCTCATGAGCAATGACAGCCTCCAGCTCGTCATCCTCCAGCTTGTCGATTATCCCCCTCGAGAGGGATACGGTGAAGGTTGACGCATTGATACCGCTGGCAAAAGCGTTAAGGGAACTATCTTCAATGATGTTTACCCTGGGCATCGGCATACCACTGCCGATACAGAGGTTCTCAACCAGGTTGTAAATCCTCTTGTTCTCCTTCCTGCTCAGAGGAGTAGAGCCTGTTGCCCTGGCTATCAAGGTGGTGTGTGAGAACCAGGCAATGATAAACCACAACATAACCCCGATGACAACCCATGGCACACTCCTTATGAACATGCTGTTAGCGTCTGAAATCCTGTGCTCCGGGGTGGGCTGGACAAAAAAGACGAAGAGCCATACCAGTCCCAATATCACAACAGGAAACAAAATAAGCAAGACAACAGATTTCAGGTTGTTGTTCCAGATCTGCGTGTTGAGCCCGGCATATTTCATATCACCTTAGAAGTTCAGTTTAGGCGTCTCCTCAGCCTGAGCCCTGTTCTCTGCCAGGTCATACATTGTTTCGCGTTTGTACCCGAACATACCTGCAACGAGATTTGACGGGAAGGTCTCAACGGCGTTGTTGAGCTCCTTAGTGGCCGAGTTGAAGAACCTGCGGGCAGCTGCAAGCTTGTTCTCGATGTCCGAGATCTCCTCCTGGAGCTGCATGAAGTTGGTGCTTGCCTTCAGATCAGGGTAAGCCTCAACCGCAACCTTCAGTCCTTGCAGAGCAGATGAGAGGCGGCCGTCAGCCGCTATCTTCTCGTCAATGCCCTTTGCCTCGATGGCGCTGGCACGTGCTCTTGTGATATCGGTAAGAACAGTGCTTTCATGTTTCATGTAGGCCTTGACCGCCTCAACCAGCTGGGGTATAAGATCAAGTCTCTGCTTCAGCTGTACATCGATGTCAGCAAAAGCATTCTCGCGATTGTTTCTGAGTTTTACAAGTCGGTTGTAGAGGCTCACCGCAAGCAGGGCCACTACGGCAATGATAATCAGAAGTACATAGAACATCTCTTTGAATTTTTATTTGTTCATGTAAAAATACAATTAAAATAGATTATTCTCAGGTATTCCACTCCCTGAAGAACTGTTCGAGGTACTTGACCATGAAGTCGTGCCTCTCATCCGCCAGCTTCCTTCCTGTCGGAGTGTTCATCAGCTCTCTGAGCATCAGTAGCTTGTCATAGAAATGATGCACCGTTGAGGCTGAGTGGCTGCTTGATGAAGCGAGTCCGGGGGGACCTGCATAACCTGCCCGGGGGTCATAAATTTCACGTCCCTTGAATCCCCCGTAGCCGAACGCCCTGGCAATACCTATGGCTCCTATGGCATCAAGCCTGTCGGCATCCTGCACTATTCGCATCTCATCGCTTTTGACAATATCATTCCTTCCTTTGGAGAAGGAAATATTCTCATTGATGTTAACAACCTCGTCAATGAGGTTGGCGTCTGCACCCAGGCTGCCAAGAAGCCTGCGTATCTCAGCAGGACCATCATGTGCGGCAAACTTATGGTCGCCTACGTCGTGTAGCAGTGCCCCCAGCTCAACAGTCAGCCTGTCGCCCCTGCCTTCGCAGTCGTGAATATGCAGTGCCAGACGCACAACCCTTTCAATATGAGACCATCCATGACCGCTGTCATGCTTCTGCATTGCTTCCCTGACAAAATCACTGACCTCTTTTATTATTTCCTTTTCGCTTTTCATTTGGCATGAGCCTCTTTACTGACACAAAATATTGATAATTTTGCCTGCTTTATCAAAGAAGAGAGTCAAAATATGAACAGCGCCGAAATTATTACGATTGGGGATGAGATCCTCATCGGCCAGACGGTAGATACCAACTCGGCATGGATAGGCACGCAGCTTAACATGTACGGTATAAAGGTCAACCGCATTACTTCCATCGCGGATAACAGGGAGGAGATCATCAGCGCTCTTGGGGAAGTCCTTGGCCGAACCAGCCTGGTGCTGATTACCGGCGGACTCGGTCCCACCAGCGACGATATCACAAAGGAGACCCTGGCGGAATTTTTCGGATCGAAACTGGTGACCGATCCGGGTGTACTCGAAGAGATTGACGGACGGCTCAGGAAGAGGAACCTTGAAATGAATGACAATAACCGGCTGCAGGCTCTGGTGCCTGATAACTGCACCGTGCTTGCCAACCGCTCAGGAACCGCTCCCGGGATGCTGTTCAGCAGGGATGGGAAGATCATTATCTCCATGCCGGGAGTGCCTTCGGAGATGAAATACCTCATGACGGAACATGTTCTGCCGATGGCCGCCGCAAGGGCAGGAGGGAGAGTGATCATTCACAAGAATATTATGACGTACGGTACTTTCGAGGCGAAGCTTGCCGAATGGCTTGAAGGTTTTGAGAGAGAACTCCCCGCCTCTGTCAGGCTGGCCTACCTTCCAGCCTACGGGATTATAAAACTGCGCCTGACTGGAACAGGTGATGACAGGGAAATGATCGCCGGATTGATCTCCGATCAGGTGGATAAGCTTTATGCAGTCATACCGGATGTGATCTACGGAGAAGATGAAGTGACGCTAGAGGAAGCAGTTGGCATGTTACTTATGAATAATAACTTAACATTGTCTACCGCAGAGAGCTGTACCGGAGGAAAAATTGCATCCCTTATCACATCGGTAGCCGGCAGCTCTGCCTGGTTCAGGGGTTCGGTGGTTGCCTATGACAACAGCGTCAAGACCCGTGTGCTTGGAGTTGACCCTGAGACAATCAGGCTTCACGGTGCTGTCAGCGAGGAGACAGTTGTGGCTATGGCCCTTGGGATAAAGCATGTTACGGGTAGCGATTATGCAGTTGCGGTGACAGGCATCGCCGGGCCATCGGGAGGGACTCCTGAAAAGCCGGTCGGGACAGTCTGGATTTCAATAGCCTCCGACAGCGGCATAGTCACTGAGAAACACACCTTTGCCGATGACAGGATCATCAATATCCAGCGATCGGCATACACTGCCATGAAT
>JBHEOU010000194.1:0-311 GCA_046260645.1 Bacteroidales bacterium
GTCAATGGCTGCATCAGGCATGCCGCGGGCAATGAACCTTTCTTCCTGCACGGCAAGGGATTTCTCAACCAGTCCAGGATCAATAAAAGCATACAACACATAAATATAGACTGCGGCAATCAGGGCTGCGTACACGTTGATAACAACTCCTGCGCCAACAGACTTGCCATATGTTATGTATCCGTTATTGTAATGATCGCGGTATGAACGAAGCAGAAAAAAGAGGACAAGAACACTGATCAGAAGGCTTGGCCATAAGATCCATGTCTTGAATGTGAGATCAAACATATAGGCCAGCAGCGAGAGGCCGA
>JBHEOU010000194.1:491-3434 GCA_046260645.1 Bacteroidales bacterium
TCAGAGTCTCTTTCCAGATTGATCTTTTTTCTTCCATTTCAGGCGTTTGAATGATTATGAAAACAAATATAATCTATTTACTCAAAAAAATGACTCGGAGAAAATAAGATCCAATATTTGGTACAGGGCCTGAAAGTTTGTACTTTTGTGCGGGGTAAGTCTCATACGACCAGCTCCCTTTGAACTCCCCCAGGGTCGGAAGGCAGCAAGGGTAGAAGGTTGTAGCGGTGCGATGTGAGTAGCTTACCCTTTTTTTACCCCCCGCTTTTAAGAAGTTTATATCTTTGCCGTCACTTTGACGCAACGATGATACTTAAGATCTATCCGGAGAATCCCAATCAAGAGCATGTGCGCAGGGTCACCTTCGTACTTGAGCAGGGAGGTATCGTCATCTATCCCACTGATACCATCTATGCCATGGGTTGCGATATCAAAGCCTCGAAGACGATAGAGAAGATCGCCCGCTTCAAAGGACTCAATCCGGGCAATCCTGATATGTCAATGATTTTTTCGTCAATGAGTCAGCTCTCCGAATACACCGTTATTCATAACAATAACCTCTTCAGGCTGCTGAAGCGCAATCTGCCCGGGGCATTCACCTTCATTGTCCCCGCCAATAACCAGATACCGGCCATGTTCAAACACCGCAAGAAGACACTCGGGATACGCATACCTGACAACAGCATCACACAGGCGATAGTGAATGACCTGGGCAGGCCGCTCGTGACAACCTCTATACATGAGGATGATGAAATTATGGAATATATCACTGATCCTGAGCTTATTCACGAGAAGTATTATGATTTTGCCGACCTTGTTGTCGACGGAGGGTTCGGGAGCAATGAGCCCTCCACGGTGGTTGACTGTACCGGGCCGGAGCCAGTCATCCTAAGGCAGGGAAGCGGTGTGCTGGAGTTGTGAATAGTCTTCAGTCGCTATTAAGAATTAAGAAATAAGAATTAAGAATTAAGAATTGATGGTCAGTCACTTAGACTGTGAACTGAAGACTGTGAACTTGAAGACTGAGGACTGAAGACTGAGGACTGCAGACTGGATCAACGCCGTTCTGAAGTGAAGAACTTGTTCAGCTTCTCGAATGCTGACGGGAGGGCGAAGACAACAACCTTGTCGCCCGCCTGAATCAGCGTGTCGCCGGTGGCAATGTATGGCTTGTAGTTGCGGATACCGCCGCCGACGATGGCATCCTTCGGGAAATTTATGAGCTTCAGTGGTCCGGTTGTTATACGGGCATTATCGGGTACATTGTACTCTATTACCTCAGCCTCGGTGCCGGTCATCATCTTTACCTGCGTGACATGAGGATTCATGGTGTGGCGGGAGATACGGCTGGCGGTCGCAATCTTCTTGTTGATGATGGTGTCAATTCCCGAGTGTTCGGCAAGGTTGATATATTCCATGTTCTCAACCTCGGCGATGGTCTTCATCACACCTATCTTTTTCGCCAAAAGGCATGAGAGAATGTTGGTCTCCGAGCTGCCCGTCACGGCAACGAAGGCATCCATATGCTGCAGCCCCTCCTCAGCCAGAAGGTCACGGTCCCTGCCGTCGCCGTTAATCACCAGCGTCTCCTCCAGCACTTCGGCCAGGTGGTGGCATTTTTCGAGGTCAGAATCAATCAGCTTCACCTGGCAGACGTGCTGCAGGCTTTGCGCAATATGCCTCCCGATACGGCTTCCTCCGAGGATCATTATGCTCTTGGCTTCAACGTTTCGCTTGCCTGAGAACTTCATCATGTCGCCTATACCGTCACGTGTTGAAATGACATACGCCAGGTCGCCATCGTGAAACTCCTCCTTGCCCCTTGGAATGATAGTCCGGTCATGTCTCTTGATTGCCACTGCCCGGTATTTGATAGATCCTATAGAGTTGGTGACCTCCTCGAGGCTCTTGTTGAGGACAGGGGCATTCTTCTCGAGTTTTTGCACATAAAGCGACAGCAGGCCCCCGGCAAAATCCATGAACTCCGTCGTGCCGGTCTCCTTCAGGAGGCTTATCACCTCTTTGGCCGCAATGAGCTCGGGATAGATCAGGTGGTCAACACCCAGCTCCCTGAAGAACTCCTTATTGGCACGTTCGAGATACTCCATATTGTCAACCCGTGCTATCACCTTACTGGCTCCCAGCCTCTTGGCCAGGATGGCTGCGGAAATGTTTGTGTCTTCATAGTGAGCTACGGCAATGAAGAGGTCAGCGTGCTTCTTGATAGCCTCCCTGAGGATGTTGATCGATGTTGCCGATCCCTCGTAGGTTAGTACATCAATGGCTGCATCCACCGGCTTGAGACGCTCCGCCTCAGAGTCTATAAGAATGATCTCATGTTCGCTCTGCGAAAGCATCTTGGCAAGATGTGTACCCACCTCTCCTGCACCGGCAATTACGATTCTCATTTCGGTTTGATAAAAAACACCGCAAAGTTATAAAAGAAATGTTACCCGGGGCCTGTAACCTTAATCTTTAGTCCTCGCGTGTGGGCGTGCTTTCTTACCTCTGCCGGTACAACGCCGTCGACCGAGGGCACCAGCAACAGCCTGCCGTGCTGCCTTACCCGTAGCTCCTCACCCCGGATATTGTAGACGATCACCCTTTCTTGCTGCATCTCCCGTGCTGCCTTAGCCGCGTTGCAGGCAACCAGCAGCAGCATTACCACCAGGAAAGGCTTAAGAGTTATCTTCTTAATTCTGAGCAGTGATGTCAGTAAGAGTGCGGAGGCTGCCGTCAGCAGCACCGTCTCAGCAGCCGACAGCCCGACCCCT
Organism: Bacteroidales bacterium; assembly: GCA_046260645.1. Lineage (GTDB taxonomy): Bacteria > Bacteroidota > Bacteroidia > Bacteroidales > VadinHA17 > SR-FBR-E99. The sequence goes on from JBHEOU010000194.1 coordinate 3,266, forward strand.
GTTATCACTCCATGATTCATTGAGCTGATCATACCGGTGAAGCTCAGGGTAAACCCCGCCAGGTGATCAAGCAGCATGGCAAAGAAGGCGGAGAGAGGGGGGAAGGGCGACGTGGCTATCAGGAGCATCGCGAGCATAAGCACCATAAACGTGATGGGGATGACCACTA
>JBHEOU010000195.1:0-3430 GCA_046260645.1 Bacteroidales bacterium
GTATAAAGGTTATTTATGTTTTCCTCAAGTGAGAATGAGCCTGTGCTGTCATAGTAACTGCGTGTCTGCGACCATACGAGGTAAAGGGTTGATCCCGGACGGAACTCCCAGCGTGCCACCAGGTTCGACAGGAACTGATCATAGTTGTTGTCAGGATTTCGGAAACTATAATCGCTGGTACCGTCATTATTCTCATCAACGTAGTAGCGGTTGTCCCCGGCGTTGAATTCCAATTGGTTTTCTGTGAGAGTATGGTAGCGGTCAGCCAGGTTTTCTGCGCGCGGATCGGTCACCACCTTAAATTTACTGTAATCCATTGCCGCCAGGAAAGGTTGTCCCCAGTACTGAATGGTAAGGTCGGGTGTAATATTGTAATTCAGTCGCAGTGACATGCTGACGATCTGCTGGTCTATCTGGCTGAGGATATAGCGGTCACCATGCGAAACATGCGTGACATACTGGATTGTGTTGGTGTTTTTTGAGTAAGAAGGCGACAGGGTGACGGAAAACGACTGTCCCGGCTTGGCGGTCAGGTTAAGACCTGTGCTCCACCGTTCGGAGGCTTCCTCTCCGCCTTTTCCCCCGTTGATCCATGCTGTTCCGTAGATCATTTTTGAGCTGTTGGAACCTACATTGACGTTGAAGGACCGGTTTGAGGGAGTGAGCATGGATGGCCCTCCACGCAGGAGAGTGTTTGAAAGCGCTTTACTTCCATAATTTCCACCGATGTTGGTCCACCAGAGGTTTTTGAACTTGACATAGACGCTGAGGTTTCCGCCGGTGAAGAGGTGTGTGCCCCCGAAGTCCCATCCGGTCCAGTAGTTTGCATTAGGCCTTATCTGTCTGAAGATACTGAAAGGCTTATCGAAGTTATATGAAGACCATAAGCCCGTCATAAGTGCATCTGCATTCTGAAGATAACCTGCATCATTGAGGTCGAAGCCGGGGGACTTAAAATATCCGAAGGCCGTAAAGTTCCAGCGGCCCGCGACCTTACCGGTATAAACATTACCTCCGAACCCGTTCAATGAGGTGCGTGACGGGTCAACCTCAACATAATCTGCATCGGGTCTTTGGTAGTAATGCACCGGAGAGTACTGGAGGTTCTCAATTGCTACGGTACTTCCGCTAAGGTTACTGCCTGCCGCCGTTGCTGAAAAGAACCATGTGCGCTCATCACCGAAGTAATGAGTGAAGTCGATACCGGCAGTGTTTGCATTGCGCACTATACCGTCAATGCCTGTACCGTCCAGGAAACGGTGGGTATTGGTGAATGCTCCGCCGATGACGGTCTTGCCCCCTTTAAAATCTTTCATGACCCTTGAGACAAAATAGTTGGTCAACGGTTCAACCGTCTGCCATGATCTTTCACCCAGGGAATCTATCTCTGCTTTTCCTTCTGCCGTCACAGCCTCCAATATGCCTACCGACAGGCCGTCGGGGGTCTTGCCGGTGAGTTTCAACGCGCTTATTATGGGGGTATTACGTGGAACCCTGGCGTATTCATTCTCCCCGGTGTTGACCCCGATATGTGGACTTCGTCCTATTCGCCTCGAATAAAACAGGTTGTCGTATCCGAGATCCCCGTCACCAAGACCTGTCCTGAAGCTGGTTATATTGTTTCCTTCAATGAAGAAGGGTCTTTTTTCCTGAAAGAATGTCTCATAGGCGGTAAGGTTGACCTGGGATGGGTCAGCTTCAACCTGCCCGAAGTCAGGATTGACCGTAACATCGAGGGTCATGTTGTTTGTAATGCCGAACTTGGCGTCAAGGCCGGCATTATATTTCCAGGCAGTGCCGGTGGCAAATGGATTCCCGGTTTCGTTTTCAAAGGTTTCAAGGCTGCCTACAACGAAGGGAGTGATGTCAGCCTGCTTTCTGGGCCTTATGCCGGTGAGACCTGTCAGCTCCCCGAAATTATGCACCATGCCTGAAGCGTGGCGGTCAATATGTTGCCACGCTGACATCTCCTGGCTACGGAACAGGCGGCGGAATACTTCAAGGCCCCAGACTCCTTCGTCAGATATCCTGAATCTGAGCTGGGTAAGTGGTATTCTCATCTCCGCGGCCCATCCCCAATCATAGAGTTTAGCATCAGTGTACCATACCGGATCCCATGTATCGTCTTCTATCTGACCGTCTTTTGCCCACATGAAGTCATTTTTCACCCCCGCTGCGTTTGTGAGGAAGGTGAAGCCGGTCTGGCGATCGTGGTAGCTGTCGAAGGAGATGCCAACGAAATCACCGTCGCCGTTATCTCGTCTTGAGATACGTCTGACGATGCTGTCCGGATTTGAGTCCCGGGCTTTGATGGCAACGTAAATATTGTTGTCATCATACAGTATCTTGAATTCTGTGTTCTGGGAAGCTTTTGAGCCGTTGTGAGGTTCAAACTGGGTGAATTCGCCTGCCCATGTTCCTGCCTGCCAGGCATCGTCATCCAAAGACCCGTCAATTACGGGGGCGTTCGAGGTGTAAGTAGCCTGGTAGCTTTTTTTTTGTATAGTGTCCTGCTGGGCAAAGGCCACTGTACCTAACAATGCAGCAAGTGCTGCTGATACAATTCTTTTCATAGCGGTAAGATTAAAAGTCCAAAATGCAAGTCCGCTATAAAGACCGGGTATGGGTGGATATTGCTGCATTGAGCAGTATTATTATGCGAGCAATACGGATAAGTATCTGACAGTCAGCAGTCGGCGGTCCTCAGTCGGCAATCGGCAGTCTATAGCCTTCAGTCGCCAATCGGCAGTCTTAAGTCCAGGTCTGTTGGCTGGAGGCCATCTAGTAGTGTAGGGATGCACGCTAAGAAGAAGCTGTTGGCTGTAGGCCATTAAGTATTGTAGCCGGCAGCAGTGAAAGACTAAAATAATTCGTAGGAATTGCCGGTGTGGGTCAGGAATTTGAAGAGTCCCTCACGGGGGATGATGATCGATGCAGTGTTGGTATTTGGATGGAATGAGAGCCTCTCATAGTCGAGCAGTGTCTTGTCAATGAAGAGGTGGACGTGGTGTGTGTGATCATTGATCAGGCCGAAGGGAGATACGGAGCCCGGAGTGAGTCCAAGGTATTGCATAAGCCTCCTGTCAGAAGCAAAGGAGAGTTTCCCCTGACGCAGCTTCTGTTCCAGCTCTTTTATGTTGAGCTTTGAGTTGTAATGGAGTATTACCAGGTAATGCCTGTCGCCTTTGTGGTTGCGGAAGAAAATGTTCTTGCAGTGACCGGAGTCGATTCCTGACCAGTATTTCATGGCCTCCTCCACAGTGGGTACGGGAGGGTGTTCTAAATACTCATATGGTATCAGCAGACGTTCAAGCAGAGCATATAGGTCTGCCGGTCCTCTCATTGACCGTCCCTGGTTTTGGGGCAGTATTTAAAGGGCAGCTCACAGAGGAGTGAGAGATCTTCGCCTGCCTCCCGGAGATCGGTATCC
>JBHEOU010000196.1:0-3425 GCA_046260645.1 Bacteroidales bacterium
GGAGATCACCTTCTCTGGATTCCTGAACGGTAAACTCGACAGGGTGGGTTGCTTCCTTGATTGTCAGGTTTCCCTTAACGGTAGCCTTGCCTCCTGTGAACTGACTGCCACCTGTAAGGACCAGCCTCGAAAAAGGAAATTTCTCAACTCCGAAGAAGTCATCGGATTTGAGGTGCCCTTCAAGTTTTGCACGGCTGTCTGCATCCTTCAAATCCTCATTCTTAATGCTTTTCATGTCAACGACGAACTCGCCGCCGGAGATCAATTTCCCGTCAGATGTCAGCCAACCCTCCTTAAGATCGATTGTGCCGGTGTGCTTGCTCCCGACTATCTTTTCACCATGCCACTTTATCACCGTAGCCGAAGGATCGGCAACGTATCTCTTCTGCGCAGTCAGCTGTGTAACCGCTAAAATTGCTATGAGTGCTATTAATCCTGCTTTTTTCATTTTATTCACCTGTTTTGTTTTAACCTTAACCCATGAAAATATGGTTTTGTTCAACAAAAGTTGAATAAAACCGGTTGCCGGTACAATTACAAAACTACAATGAATTGACTATCAAATACTTTGTATGTTCATCCCGCCGCTGACCTCGAAGACGGTGCCGGCAGAAAATGACCAGTCGCCCCGGGCAAGTGAAGCCACGGCTTTCGCCACATCCTCCGGCGTGCCCCATCTCTTCTGGGGTATCAGTCCTTCGGTGATGAGCCTGTCAAATTTATACTTGCTTCTCGTGGTCAGCTCCGTCTTGATGAGGCCGGGCCTGATCTCATATACGCAGATACCGTCTTCGGTGAGGCGGTCAGCGAAGACCTGGGCTGCCATACTGAGAGCGGCCTTGGAGATGCATACATCCATACCGTGTGCAAAGGAAGTATAGGCAAGGAATGATGTTATGAACATTATTGAAGGCTTGTAATCCTTCACCTGCTCCTTCATCCAGATCATCTCCCTGGCTACTCGTCGTGCAAGGAAGACCGGGCCCCTGAGGTTGACAGCCAGTACGCGGTCAAAGGTCTCCTCGTCCATGTCAAGGAGATCCTTGCGCTCTATCGGCGCGATTCCGGCGTTATTTACCAGGATATCTATCCGGCCATAGCGTGCAAGAATGCTTGAGATGGCCTCGTCATGAAGACTGGTATTCGCCACGTCAAGTCCTACCGGATAAAAATCGGCGCCAATATTCTCTATCTCGGCCTGAAGGGAGAGCATGCATTCGCTGTCAGGGCTTCGTGCCACAGCGGCAAGATCGTATCCTTCAGAAGCAAGCGCTAGCGCAATGGCGCGGCCAATGCCTCTGCTGGCCCCCGTAATTATTGCTACCGGTTTTGAGTTCATATATAACCCTTTTATCAGGCAATAGGTTTCTTCCGCAGTTCGAGGACTACCTCGCACTCTCCGCTGACATCGGCATCGGCAATCAGGTAATTGCTCTGGTTGATCGTTGCCAGGATATATTTCCTCTTCTTCCCCCCTATGGTGAGGTCGCCGGCCACATAATTGGCTGGTACGGGCAGGGAGAGCTGTATATACTCATAGCTTCCCGTCAGGCTCAAGGTCAGTTTGTCGGCGGTCTGTCTGTAGAGATACTTCACGAAGGCTCCGGAGCTCTTGTAATCGATTTTCACTTCGGCGTGTTCAACTCCGGCGGCAATCCATTTGGGACAGATGCGAACCCTGCGGAAGAGCTTGTCCTTATCCTGTACTCCTGCCAGGCCTTCCACAAAGGCATAGAGCATTGCCGACGAGCCCCATCCGTCTGTCGGTTTTGCCTCTGGAGAGGTGCTGGTCTCCACCGTCGACGGCTTCCCGTCAGGAAAATACCACAGGTAGGTTTCGCCGTTGCGTGAGATCAGGTCATAATAGCGCATCAGTATGTCAATTCCATACTGTTCAAATCCGTACTCGAGGGCAGCTCTTGCAAGCTCACCGCCCGTAAGTGGCATTATGCCTCCGTTGCAGTAGGCTCCGCGTGACAGCTTGAAGTCACCGAAGATGCCGGCCGGAAACGGGGGGTCAATGGAGAACCACTCGGCAAAGGCGGTGGTGGTCTCACGTCGCTTTATGTATTCATTGATGATAGCATTGGCTATGCCCGGAGATGCCGCGCCCCTGTTAATGGCGGCAGGGTTGCTCAGACTCAGCTGCGAGGCCTCGTCGACACCTTCGATGGTCACGGGGGTCTGCTTCACAAAATGAGTATAGAACGAACCGTTAAAGCAGTTTTTATTAAGGCTCTTGCGAAGCTTAAGGGCACGGTCGCGCCACTGTGCCGACTTAACCTTGTCTCCAAACATGTTATACCAGTATGACATGAAATGGAATACCTCGTAATAACCGCTGTTGTCACCGTGGAAGTAACCCCAGAAGGTATTCTCATCTATCTGGAACTGCAGCCAGTCATGGTGTCCGGCATGGTAGGCAAAATCCCATGTGTCAATGGTATAGGGCCTGCGGAAGAGGAATTTCTCCTTGTCAAAATAGCGCCCCTCCATAACATAACCCAGGGCTCTCTCGAATGAGGGGATCAGTCTCCTGATGAAGTCATCATCACCTGTAGCCTGCCATGCAAGCCATGCCGCCTTGATGAACCTGAATTCGGTATCAGCCTCAACGGGAGTCCTGACGTACTTGGTCCAGTTCTCCCTCTCACAGGGGGGTTTTTCAGGGAATGTGGTGAAGTAGTCAAAGATGCGTCCGTTGCGCGACTGGTTATCTGCAAAATGCTTTACAACACTCTTCAGATCAGCCTCTGAATAGCGAAGAGCCCTCATCATGTCGGAATAATTTCTTATCCATACCGACCTTGCATCAGGAGATCTGTAGCCTCTGATCTTTTCACCGTCGATATTTAACTCAAGGAGATCCTGCTCGAGGAACCTGTTGATTCGCGGAATGAGCTCATCAAATGCCGGAGTTCCGGTTCTGACGTACATTACTGGACTTTTAGGTTAGTTTTAGCGGGTTTAAAAATAGCAATTTATTCACTTGCTACGATGATGGGCGCTCATTTTCTTCAGGTTGGTCATCCTCTTCCTCTTCCTCCTTTTCATAGAAAGGAACGGGCCTCTGGGGCCCTTCGGCCCGATACCATACGGCCAGCAGCAATCCGGCAGCCGCTCCGAGCATATGCGACTCCCATGAAATATCCATCCTGAACCCCGGGAAAATGCCCCATACCATCTCACCGTACACGAATGCAACCAGCAGAGATAACCCCATCAGCGGTATATATCGCCTGATCAGGCCACTGACAAACAGGAAAGATGCCATGCCGTAGACTATGCCGCTGGCACCGATATGCCATGCAGGCCGTCCCGTTATCCAGACGGCAAACCCGGTCAGGATCATGATCCAGAAAAGGACCTTGAATGATACCTGTGAATAAAGGTAGAACAATGCCGTGCCGAGAATAAAAAGCGGA
>JBHEOU010000197.1:0-282 GCA_046260645.1 Bacteroidales bacterium
GATGCGTGAAGGGATGTCAATCTCAATTGCCTCAGGAAATATATCCATTATTTGCTCAAGTCTCTCAGTCAGCTGATCACTGCAATCACTCATCGCATCAAGGAACCACTGCACATTATCCTGCATGATACCCTGAAGGTCATATCCGACACTCATGTTGAACACGGTTCCGGGGTTTTCGTCCCATCCGAACCTTCTGTTCAATACATGAATGATTATCCATGCATTAAGGTATTCATCGAAGCTCTCTTTGATCCTCAGCTCCTGAGACCACTCGCAGTT
>JBHEOU010000197.1:293-3391 GCA_046260645.1 Bacteroidales bacterium
CTCGTCCTGCATGTCGATGCAGGGTTTGGAAACCTCAATCTCGTCCAGTGTCTGGATTGTCTTAAGTTCGATGTAGCGCGCGCCTGTCAGCCATGCGGCGACAATATTCTGTGCCATCTGGGTCTGAGGGCCGGCGGCAACACCTACGGGCGATTGGAGAGTATGTCCGAAGATTTCTGTACGCAGTGCTCTGTTCTTTCCCGGGACAAAGAACATCTCCTCCGGTATCCCAAAGATTGTGGCTTCATTGCTGAGCTCCTTTATAATCAGTTTCAGCAATTGCTTCAGGGGGATGGGAGAAAACTTTCCGGACATTATTTCATTTTTTGTCATACAATCTCATCAGGATCTTCTCATGAGTAAGGGGTGCATCGAAGTCGGGCTTCCATGAGGGGTTGAAAGATCTGATGGCATTGTGAAGAGCGAAATATGCTCCAATACCGTACATGAACGGCGGTTCGCCAATGGCTTTCGATTTCAGGAGGGCCGGTTCCGGTCCTTCCGTCTCCAGTGCCCGGAATTCAAGGATTCCGGGGGCGGAGTATATATCAGGCACCTTGTAGGTAGAGAGGCTGTCGGTAAGCATCTTTCCTTCGCTGTTGAAGAGCACCTCCTCCATCGTCATCCATCCGATTCCCTGCATTACGCCGCCCTCCATCTGGCCCCTGTCGATGGCGGGATTGAGGCTGTTTCCAAAGTCGTGCACAATGAGCACCCTGTCGATATTGTATATCCCCCTGAGGCAGTCGAGCACCACCGTCACCACCGCAGTACCATAGACATGATATGCAAACGGATGTCCCTTCTCCGTCGATTTATCAAAATAGATCACCGGGGTGGCGTAATGGCCATTCTCTGTCAGGGAGACCCTTCCCAGAAAGGCTTCACGCACAAGCTTCTCCCATGTTATGTCTGTTGGTGTTCCATTCATGAAGACCTTTTCTTCACGCAACAAAACCTCTCCGGGGCTGCATCCGAGCATTTGTCCGGCTACTTCCCTAAGCCTGTCTTTCAGCTTGTTACATGCTATCAGCAGTGCGTTTCCATTCAGGTCAGCACCCGAACTGGCGGCTGTGGGCGATGTGTTCGCCACCCTCGTTGTGTTTGTTGTTTCGATCTTTATCCTTGCCTGATCAACTGAAAATGTCCCCGCTGCCACCTGTGCCAGCTTAACGTTGACTCCCTGCCCCATCTCCACCGCCCCCGTGCTGATGCCTATGCTGCCGTCGTGGTAGATGTGAACCAATGCGCGCGCATGGTTCATTGATGTGTTGGTGAATGAGATACCGAAACAGACAGGCATCAGGGCCATGCCTTTGCGGTAAAGGGTATTCCTGCTGTTGAAGTCTGCTATTTCCCTTTCAATCTGCCCGATCTTAAATTCCCTGTCGAGTTCCTCAAAGCATTTACCGATGTTCACATCGAGGGCGACCTGCCCGTACTGGAACACATCATTATCCTTCAGGAAGTTAGCCTGCTGGATGATGCGTGCCGGGACTTTCAGCTCGTTAGCTGCCTTTGCTATGGCAGCTTCGATAACGAACATCCCCTGGGGCGCCCCGAAGCCCCTGAAGGCGGTGTTGGGAGGCAGGTTGGTCCGGCAGCTGTGAACGGTGACCTCGGTGTTGGGAATGAAGTAGGCGTTGGTGGTGTGGAACAGCGTGCGCTCCATTATGGCCGGCGAGAGGTCTGCGGCGGCCCCGCCGTTCTGGTACATCACGGCACTGTAAGCCTTTATCCTGTAATCCTCTGTCAGCCCTATCCGGTAGTCGGCGCTGTAGGGGTGACGTTTCCCCGTCATTCGCATGTCGTCGCCGCGACTGAGGGTGATCTTCACCGGACGCTGCAGCAGCGATGATGACAGGGCAGCCATTACCGCCACGAAGGTGGCCTGGTCCTCCTTGCCGCCAAAGGCCCCTCCCAGTCGAGCCACATCCACCTCTATACGGTTCATGGGGAGGGCGAGGACCCTGGCGGCTATCCTCTGCACGAGCGTCGGGCTCTGCGTTGATGAGTGTATCCTGATAGAACCGTTATCAGCCGGGTAGGAGTAGGCTCCCTGGGTCTCTATATACAGATGCTCCTGTGCACCGCAGTCGGCCCTGCCTTCCACTATATAGTCGCATTCGTTCCATGCGGCTGCCACATCGCCCATCCTGAAGGTGCGTGAGGGGATGAGGAGATGCCCCTTCTCAGCTGCCACGCGCGGATCAGTGACAGGCTCCTGCTCGTTTATTTCGATTTTGATCAGCCGTACCGCTTTCCTTGCATTATGTTCAGTGTCAGCGATAACCAGGGCTACGGGCTGGCCGCGGTAATGCACCTCACCTTCAGCAAAGAGAGTCTCGTCAGAGATGATCCCGCCGATATCATTTTTCCCGGGGATATCACTGTGAGTAAAGATCCTGTTAACACCCGGTGAGGTGAGAGCCTCTGAAAGGTCAAGACCTGCAATTTTACCGTGAGCTGAGGGGGAGCCGAAGATGACACCGTAAAGAGTGTTCTTCAGTACCGGTATGTCATCAAGGTAATGTGATCTCCCGGTTGAATGGTTTATTGCATCCGGGTTGCTCATAACAGATCTATACTAAGCTTTATCCTTTCAGGGAAGAGCTTCAGGAAGTGGGCAATGAGAAGCTGACGCAGGAGCAGCCTCTTGTAACCGGCACTGCCCCTGGCATCGCTGATGGGAGAAATCTCTTCCTGCATAATCTCGTTAGCCTGCAACACGATGTCTGCGGAGATGGGCCGGCCGGTCAGAAAGACGCTTGTTTTTTCCAGGTACAGGGGAACCGAACCCACCCCGCCGGCTGAGAGATGGCATTCAGCAATGGTGTCTCCGGTCATGCGGAGATGCATTGCGCTGTTCACACTGGCAATGTCAACGTGGGTCCTGCGGCTTACCTTCTCAAAGCTGAAGAGTGCCGGTTCAGGCTGGTATTCGAACGAGACATCCCTTATGAATTCCTCCGTGGAGAGGTCAAGCTTTTTGTATCCCAGGAAGAGGTTCCGCAGCGGGAGTGCCCTGATTTTTTGAGCACCTTCAATGGTCACTTCGGCATTGAGTGCCAGCATCATGATTGAGATGTCTCCAATGG
>JBHEOU010000198.1:0-3350 GCA_046260645.1 Bacteroidales bacterium
GTGTGATACTGTAGAGCCGCCACACACCCCTGTCGCCGAAGGGCTGTTCATCCCATATATCCTCACAGATGGTCAGAGCTATTTTTTCGCCATTCAGGTCGATGGTCTGGAACACCGTCCCCGGCTGGAAATACCTGTCTTCATCGAAGATGTCATAAGTGGGCAGCAGGGTTTTATGGACCACGGCTCTGACCTTGCCCTCCTGCATGAAAAATGCCGAGTTGTGGAGGCTTTTACCGTATACGCCGGTATTGGGCGAGGGGCCGCCAACGATGGCTGCTATTCCGGTACAGTATGAAGCTATCTCCAGCACGGCCGCCATGGAGGCTGTGATGATATCATTCCTGAGGAGGAGATCAAGAGGGGGATATCCGGTTACGGCAAGCTCTGAAAAGACGATGAGGTCTGCACCCTGTGAGCGGGCATGGTCAATAGCGCTGATGATCTTCCCGCTGTTGCCTGAGACATCGCCCGGTATATAATTCAGCTGTGCAAGTGCAACCTTCATGACCGGTCTCTCAGAACTTCAATCCCAGTCTGATTCTGATCATCCTCAAACCCGATCTGTCATCCGGCTGGTAGACATCCTCAAGATCCCTGGTGACATCAAAGAAATCCTGGGCATAGCTGAGCCCTGCGATGAGGGAAAGGTCGATACCCAACTCGTACTCCGCTCCTCCGCCGAGATGCCATCCTGCGTTCATGCCATATACTTCGTTCCTTGCATTTTCACGGCTGATCTGCATGGCGGGGATGTCAGCAGTTGATTTGAGCAGAAGCCTGATGTCGAATCCGAGGTCTGTAAAGTAGGTCAGGTATCCGACCTGGTTAGTCTGAAGGCGCAGGCCAGCAGGTATGTTTATGTAACGAAGGTTGTATTTTATCTCGTTGCCCTCAGGTATAAACTGGGTGAAATTAGTGAACACCATGGTATGATCTTCTGTCAGGCTCTGTCTTCCGCCGGCAGAGATAAAGCTTATGCCTGATGAGACCGCATAGTTATCAGCAAAAAAATGGAGGACGTTGAGGCCGATGTCAAACCCCGCCCTGGCTCCTTCGCCAACGTATTCGGATTCGTTGGAGCCCATCCATGATATTACCGGATCGGCATGAATCGCAAATTCAAGTTCCTGTGCGATGCCTCGCATTGGGGAGGCCGCCAGTAAAATGACAGCCAGCGCCTTTAGTGATATTATTTTCATACCTGTTTTGGTTCTTATGACATGTGGGTTATATCTTCTAGTTGTTTGCCGGGTAAAATTATAAATAAATGTCCTTATTTTGCATGATCAACATGATATTACCTCATATATGACCCATAGTTCAACATTCTTCAGGCTGACAGCGTCACTGTGTCTCCTTCTGGCTGTCACTGCCTGCCATCGTGATCCCTACAGGGTAAACCTTAAAGGCATTGAGTGCAACCTGTCAATGAGGGACCTTGGGAAGGATATTTTTGAGACACCGCCAAACGAACTGGACGGCAAGGCAGATTTGCTGAAGCAGGAGTACGGAAGCGCACTGACAACATACAGCACCGTCATTGGACTGGGAGACCCTTCAGACGAAAGATGGAAGTCGGCCTTCATACTTTTTGCCACTGACCTGCGTAATCTGGAACTGTATGACGAGGTTAAGCGCGTGTGGCCGGACACCGGACCGCTCAGTCAGGAGCTTGAGAGTGCTTTCAACCACTACATGTATTACTTTCCTGACAGGGTGGTTCCGGAGGTTATTACCTGCATTTCGGTCTTCAATAACAGCATAATTATCAATGACTCGCTGCTTATGATAAGCCTCGACCGTTACCTTGGTGCTGACTCCGAATACTACCCTCCGCTGGGCATCTTCAGCTACCAGGCTCGCAAGATGACGCCGGCCTACACTGCCTCCGACTGCATGTACGCATGGGCATCAACCGAGTGGGATTACAATTCTGCCGGATACGGAACCAAGACGCTTCTTAATACCATGCTTCATGAAGCCAGGCTGGTCTATTTCACCAGGAGGATGATGCCTGCGGTGCCTGATACGATCCTGCATGGTTTTACCGGACGGCAGATGAAGTTCTGCGAGAACAGTGAAGGAGACATCTGGGAATATCTTGTCAGCAGGGATCTTCTCTTTTCCACTGACGGGTTCCTGATACGAAAATTCACGGGCGAGGCGCCCTTTACCAGTTACTTCACCGAGGGGTCTCCGGGCAGGGCAGTAGTCTGGACGGGATTCAGGATCATTGAAAAATTCATGAATAACAATCCCGGTATAACACTGGAGGAACTCATGAAGATGACCGACCTTCAGGCCATAATGACCGGCGCCAGGTACAATCCGGACTAAAAAAAAGAAGCTGCCCTTACAGACAGCTTCCGGATTTGATAAATGTAAATGCGGGTTATACCGGATGAATTGCCTCTACAGGGCAAACGTCGGCGCAGGCACCACAATCGGTACATATATCCGGGTCAATCTTGTAGATATCACCTTCAGATATAGCCTCAACCGGACATTCATCTATACAGGTTCCGCACGCTGTGCAGTCATCATTAATTACGTAAGCCATTGCTATTGTGTTTTTAAAGATTACGGGTGTAAAATTATCTTTTATTTTATAAAGTTCCTAACCAAATAATAAATAAAATTCACTCTTGCGGAGTGCTTGTCAAAGTTAGTGCCAGCCATTGCCCGGGTTGCATTCCTGCTGTCAGAAATCAAGGCTGAAGGAGAGGTAGAAGATAGGAGGAAGGAGATAGCCGTTATCAATTCCCCAAGCGTAGTCAGCTCTCACGAAGTAGCCGAAGATCTGCGCCCTGGCACCGGCTCCGAAGCCCATCACCAGCGGTTCGCGCATTGCATCGAGGGTGACTACCACCGGTCCGCTCTGGTAGACCTTGTCCTGCCAGTAGTTTTCATTACCCCACGGGTCCCAGCCTGACCATGCCATACCGATATCGTAGAAACCTACTATCTGTAAGCTGTTCAGGAAGTTGGAGCGCAGGGGATGACCGGCAAAATATCTTACAACAGGCCACCGCAGTTCGCTGTTGATGAGTGCGAAGTTAGATCCGTTGCGTATGTTCTGGGTAAAGCCTCTCATGTTGGTTGCCAGAGCCTGAAATCCGTAATTCACAGCCGGGTTTACCGGTACAGTCTGGTCGAACATTGGTACTTTATTGAAAAGGTACCCCATCCAGTTGTCTACGCCGCCAAGGTAGTATATCAGCCGCGACGGTCCGAAGGAGGTGCTTCCGGCAAACCTGTTGGCCCATATCAGGTCACGATGGATCTTCTGATAGTGCCTGATGTCAGCTCCGAGAACGAACAAGTCACTCTTCTTCTCAGTTACCTCC
>JBHEOU010000199.1:0-3350 GCA_046260645.1 Bacteroidales bacterium
ATAAACAAATGAATGCGAAGGCATTGAGTTGATAAGATCCTTCACCCTGGCGGCATATGGTGTATGAATATTCCCAATCTCCTCAAGCAAACCCTTATCATAAAAGCCATCTCCGCCAGCGCCGGTCACGATAATGGGAACTGATCCCGCCAGTACTTTCTCAGTGGCATCGGGTGATGCCATGTAGTTGAATCCTGCTGTGCCGGGCAGTCCGCTGTTGGTCCAGACCACCTGTTTCACCTTCTCGCTGAAATTCGGCGATTGATCCATTGCATCTGAAACTGTCTTCAGTGGTCCCATGGCAATGAAGGTTACCGGAGTTGTTTCAGCCGCCAGGGACTCTTCTATGAGCCTGACAGCATCGTCGCCGCCTGCGACGGGCAGACCCTGATGCCACAGAAGGTCAACCATGGTCCTGATCTTTTCGTATGCAACAGACGCCTTGTGATACCCGTCCGAAGCTGTTATGGCGAGTATCCTCACATCAGGAGATGCCAGCAGCATGCATATTGCCTTAAGGTCATCAATGCCCCCATCGCTGTCAATGATCACGTAGTGCCTTGGCTTCCAGGGGTGCGCACTGACAGGCATAATGAACAGCAGCAGCAGAAATGCAAGTATAGTCCGTCTCATTCTTACCGTTTTCCCAAAAGTAATAATTTAACTCCTATTGCCTGCGGATATCGTGATTACCTGTCGCGCAAAAGCCTCCGGAGGTAGTTCGGATTTTGTTTTTCACTATCTTGACATCCCTAATTCTGCTTTTTGTGAAGAAGAGGACCTGGATGTGGTTTTTTATCGGCCTTGCTGCGGGTGTGCTCATTTTTTCAGGGCTGGGGAAGGCGGTGGAAGCCACCTCCACAAATGATTTCTGCGCCTTATGCCATGTTCATCCGCAGGCTACATCAAGCTGGAAGCAGGGGGTTCATTATGCCACGAAGTCTGGCTACCGTGTCTCATGCGCCGAATGCCACCTTCCCCCGAAAGGAGAGGGGTATCTCATTGAGAAGGCTAAAACGGGGATGCGAGATCTCTGGAGCTACTGGACGAAGGACTCCACGGAATTTGACTGGGAGGCAGCGTCAACTCTTGAGAGAGCTTCGAAGCATGTTTATAATTCAACATGTATCAAATGCCACGAGAATCTCTTTCCGGCCACTCTCACGAGTGAGGGTTCAGAGGCTCATCTTTATTACAAGCAGATGACAGACAAGGGCGAAGAGCTGCAGTGCATCAGCTGTCACCTGAACGCAGGGCATTACATGAAGGACTATGTTCACGGGAGCAACACCGGGTTTGGCAAAGCGGTGAAGGCGGCAGATACCCTCTATGCCGCACCTGCCACCGTCACCTCCTTCGGCAATTTCACAGAGCAGATCCCGTCATCAGGAGTCACATTCCGCATGATCGCCGTGCCGGGCGGCACATACACCATGGGAAGTCCTGATAACGAGCCGTTACGCAGGGCTGACGAGACACTCCGGGAGGTAGGTGTTGATTCGTTCTTCATCGCCGGGGTGGAGGTGACATGGGATGAGTATATGGAGTTCTACAGGCAGACGGCCTCGGAGGGCAGATCGACAGACACTGAGGGGTCACGGCTGAAGAAGGCTGATGTGGATGCCGTCAGCGGTGCCACGCCTCCGTACGGCAAACCGGATCAAAACTGGGGGATGGGGCAGAGGCCTGCCATCTCAATGAGTTATCATGCAGCTGAGACCTATTGCAGGTGGCTCTCACAGGTGACCGGGAAAAAGTACCGTCTGCCCACGGAGGCGGAGTGGGAATATGCATGCAGGGCCGGTACACAGACCCCCTATTTCTTTGAGGGTGATCCGACAAAACTGGAGAAGAAGTCTCTTTTCGGAGGGAAACCCGACACCTCTGTGATAAACACATACGTTATCTACCGTGGTAACAGCCCTTCAAAGACGCAGGAGCCCTCTGCCGTGAAGGCGAATCCGTGGGGCATTAAGAACATGAGCGGCAATGTGGCGGAGTTCTGTTCCGACATTTATGATGGTAGCGGGGAGCATGTGATAAGGGGAGGATCTTACCGTGACGGTGCCGGGGGCGTGAGGAGCGCGGCGCGTGATCACACCCGCACCGCCGAATGGCTGAAGACGGACCCGCAGATGCCGAAGAGCATCTGGTGGTACTCTGATTGCTTCTATGTGGGGTTCAGGGTGGTGATGGAGTAGGATCAGTCGGCAGTCGGCAGTCCTCAGTCGGCAGTCGGCAGTCCTCAGTCTTCAGCCGGCAGTCATTTCAGGCAGCAGGCAGGAGAGAAGAATTAAGAATTAAGAATTAAGAATCAGATAGTTAGACTACAGAGATGCAGGGCCGTATGACCTTTCGATTTCAGATTTTCGACTATGTCCGCCCACTGGCGGATTGTCGATTTAATCGCAAATCGCAAATCGCAAATCCTTTGGACTTTCGACTTTATGGACTTTACGGACTTTCGCCTTTGAGAAACGACATTAATTATAACTTTGGAAAATAGAACCCAAACTGTCATGAAAAAACCATCAATCTCAAGAAGAAACTTTCTGGGCACGGCAGCAGCTGCCGGTGCAGTTGGCATTGTTGTGCCGGCACTGATTACCTCATGTTCAACAAAGAAGCGGAAGAGCGTCATTCTTCCCGTCATGCCGGACGCGGCTCCTGACGGGCCACTCCTCAAGGCCGGCCTGATTGGCTGCGGAGGCAGGGGCACCGGTGCCGCCCTGAACTTTCTGCATTCCGGACCAAATCTCACCATCTCAGCCCTGGGTGATGTCTTTGCTGACAGGGTCACTGCATGCCGGGAACGCCTGGCCAAGGACGGTGTTGAGATAGCTGATGAGAACTGTTTCGTTGGCTTTGACGCCTACCAGAAGGTGATAGACTCGGGTGTTGATGTGATCCTTCTTGCCACCCCGCCATTTTTCCGGCCTCTGCATTTCGAAGCCGCCGTCACGGCAGGCAAGCACGTCTTCATGGAGAAACCGGTAGCGGTTGATCCGGCAGGCGTCAGGCAGATAATGGCAACCGGAGAGAAGGCAAAGGGCATGGAACTGTGTGTCGTGACAGGCACCCAGAGACATCACCAGCATGATTATGTCGCCACCTGGGGCAAAGTGCAGGAGGGCATGATAGGCGACATCGTTGCTGCCAACTGCTACTGGAACCAGAACCAGCTGTGGTACCGTGATCCCAATCCTTCATGGACGGAGATGGAATACATGATCCGTGACTGGGTTAACTGGTGCTGGCTCTCAGGTGACCACATCGTTGAGCAGCATCTGCATAATATTGATGTCATCAACTGGTTCACCGGCAAGAAACCGGTATCGGCGGTATCATTC
>JBHEOU010000002.1:0-582 GCA_046260645.1 Bacteroidales bacterium
GGAAAACAGAGTCTATGTTAATGACCGATCTGCGAAGCGAGTCAAGTAGCCTGAGCTGGGTCACAAAATCAAGGTGTGTGTCTCCGAAATAGGCATCATAAATGTTGCCGGCAATCATCTTCGTACTGTCTGATGACACCGAATTCTCATTGTACATCGTATAGGCCCTGACCTCTACCGTATCAGTGGAATAGATTGCAATGAAGTCTTCATCAGGCAGCAGGTCCTTGCCAATATTTAACGGATCCTCGTTGCACGAGGCCAGCATCACGGATAACGCGATGAAGAGAAAGGTTGAATATTTCAGAAGTCCGGTAACGTGACCGTTTGGGTTCCTATTTTGGTTTTTCAAGTAAGAGCTTGTCATAAAAATCATTGTAAACATCAATATAATTCTCCTCACCCTGGTATTCCAGCAGAGGTTTGCCCATGCCGGATACCTTTTTCCGGACCTGCTCGTCAATCTTATCACTGGCAAGAATTATGCCATCAGAATTTTCTGCCGCCAGTGCTGTCAGGCCCAGGAAATCAACATTATTTTTGATGGAGACGAGAGCACCGCTGTCGATGCCGTCAGCTTCA
>JBHEOU010000002.1:592-8197 GCA_046260645.1 Bacteroidales bacterium
CTTCAAGTTTATCAGTCAGTAAAGATTTAAGCGGCTTTTTGAAGCCGTTATTGTAAACGGAATAGACCATTTTCATCTTGCTGAATACAGGGTCATCCGAGTATATCTTGCGCAGGTAAAGCGGAACGAGTGATGTGAGCCATCCGTGGCAGTGTACAATGTCAGGGCTCCAACGAAGCTTCCTTACGGTCTCAATAACCCCTCTGGCAAAGAAGATGGCCCTTTCGTCATTATCCTCATACTCATTTCCCGAGGCATCAGCGACGGTATGCTTGCGCTGGAAGTAGTCATCATTGTCGATGAAATAGACCTGCATGCGGGCAGACTGAATTGAGGCCACTTTGATGATGAGAGGGTGATCGGTGTCATCAATGATAAGGTTCATCCCCGAGAGGCGGATGACCTCATGAAGCTGATTCCTTCTCTCATTGATTGAACCATATCGGGGCATGAATGTCCGGATCTCCTTCCCCCTTTCCTGTATGCCCTGCGGCAGCTCACGGCTGATCTTTGAAAGCTTTGTCTCACCAAGATAAGGCATTATCTCCTGCGACACAAACAATACCCTTCTGCTTTCCATTAAAACCTCCCGATGTACCTTAATTTAATCAAAGTGCAAAGATAATAAAAAAAATACAATTAATTTCCAAGCTAAAATGCAACAGGTTACTGACAAAATGGTGTTATTTTGTATCACCGGACCAGTTGCAACCGGTACCGGATCCGGTGTGTCAGTAAAAATTCAGACAATGAAGGTATTTACAACTGCCAAAGAGGTAAGGGAGCATTACAGGGTATGCGTTCTGAGGCATCCGGGTTTTATACCTACCATGGGTGCATTGCACGATGGTCATCTCATGCTGGCAGAGGCTGCGGTAAAGAGCTGCCGGATGGTTGCTGTGAGCATCTTCGTCAACCCTGCCCAGTTCAATGACCCTGATGACCTCCTGAAATATCCCCGCAATCCTGAGGCTGACCTGCAGATGCTCTCGGGTCTGCTCAGGGAAAACGATTTTGTTTTTGCCCCGCCTGTTGAGGAGGTCTACCCGGAGCCTGACACACGCGTGTTTGATTTCGGGGGTATCGAAAACGTGATGGAGGGGCTGCACAGGCCAGGCCACTTCAACGGTGTAGCCCGGGTGGTCTCAAGACTCTTTGACATAATAAGGCCATCAGTCGCATTCTTCGGACAGAAAGATTACCAGCAGCTGACAATAATAAGGGAGCTGGCGCGCCGTGACTACCCAAAGACAGAGATAGTTGCCTGCCCCATTGTCAGGGAGAAGGACGGGCTGGCAATGAGCAGCCGGAACAGCCGCCTGCTTCCGCAGCACCGTGAACGGGCCGGAGAGATATACAGGACCCTCATCGCGGCAGCAGCCATGGTCTCAGACTATGAAACGGCAGAGATAAAGGATTTCGTCGCTGACAGGATAAATATGATCTCCGACTTCAGGCTTGAGTACTTTGAAATAGTGGACGATGAAACTCTTGTTCCCGTACGGGCATCCATAGAAATGTCGCCTGATAAATCATACTACGGTTGCATCGCCCTCTATGCCGGAGAGGTCAGGCTGATTGACAATATAGAGATAAGGTTGCTCTGAATAAAATGATAATTATCTTTGCAGCGGCAAAAAGCATTCATCCTTTATCATTATGATGATAGAAATTCTGAAATCAAAAATACATAACGTCTCCGTCACCGGGGCAGACCTCAATTACGTGGGCAGTGTGACCATAGATGAAGACCTCATGGACGCAGCAGGCCTGATTGAATATGAGAAGGTCAGTGTGCTGAACAGAAACAATGGCGTCAGGCTTGAGACATATGTGATCACAGGCCGGAGAGGATCAGGTGAGATCTGTCTCAACGGTCCGGCGGCAAGAAGAGCCGCAATCGGCGACGTGATAATCATTATGTCCTATGCCATGGTCGACCTGGCGGAAGCGTCGGCATTCACCCCGCATATAATAATGCCTGATACAGCCACCAATAAACTTGTCTGAGAATTGAAAAAGGGGCTGAAGCAAACCATTCAGGCCATTGTCTTCCTTGCACTGGCTATTTTTCTGCTGTGGCTCTCCTTCAGGGGTATTGGCCTCGGGGAGCTGTGGGCAGTGCTTCGAAAGGCACACTACTGGTGGCTGCTGCCCGCCGTTATCTTCTCTTTACTTAGTTTTTTCATCAGGGCCCGCCGCTGGACACTGCTCATTGAGCCTATGGGCTACAAGCCGGGACTCATGAATGCCTATCATGCCGTGGTGATAGGATATTTCGCAAACATGATTTTCCCAAGACTGGGAGAGGTCTCCAAGTGTGCGGCGCTGGGTAAGAAGGAAAATATTCCCTTTGACAGGCTCGTGGGAACGATGCTGGTTGAACGCACCATTGACATCCTGTCAGTGCTGCTGATTTTGGGCCTGACCCTGGTTGCAGGCAGCACCACAACCGGTAGTTTCCTTTCGGAGAACGCGGTGATGTTTTTCATGCTCCGGAAACGGCTCTCTGGCTATCCTTTATTCGGCAGGCTATACTCCTTCTCCGACGGCCTGCTTGACGGCCTCAAATCTATTGCAAAACTAAGACGGAAGTGGGAGTTCGTAATTCTTACCATCGTGCTCTGGATATCTTATTTCTTCATGTCATATTTCCCGCTCCTTTGTCTCGATTCCACGGCTGAACTGGGTATGGCAGGTGCGATGTTCATCCTGGTCATAGGCAGCTTCGGGATGGCCGCCCCGGTACAGAGCGGATTGGGAGCCTACCACTGGATAGTGTCGCGCGGAATGCTGGTGGCATACGCCATACCGCTTGAAGAGGGACTCGCCTATGCCACCCTCGAGCATGAGTCGCAGATGATACTCATTGCAATCGCAGGCGCCATCTCTCTCTATATAATGTTCGGCAGAAAGGGCGGGAAGGTTTTGTCGTCAGTGGTCACTGAAAAAAAGGGCTTATAAGCAGCTTTTAGTACATTTGTCTGTTGCGTAATCCTATTCTCCATGGCAAAGAACAAGACTGTATACGTGTGTCAGAACTGCGGCGCCGAGTCGCCCAAATGGATCGGCCACTGTCCGGCATGCAAGGAGTGGAACACCTACCGCGAGGAACTTGTGACCCTTTCATCATCGTCGGCAGTCATTAAGGATTCTCCCAGGAGGAAGCCCGAGCTGCTTTCAGGCATCGAGATAAACGAGAATGACCGTATCACTGCAGGTATAGGCGAGGCAGACCGCATTCTGGGCGGAGGCATGGTAAAGGGCTCCCTGATACTCATGGGTGGCGAGCCGGGCATTGGGAAATCGACCCTGGCACTGCAGATAGCCCTTGCCGTCAGCGGCAGGAAAGTGCTCTATGTTTCAGGTGAGGAGAGCGAGGGACAGGTCAAGCTGCGGGCAAAGAGACTGGAAGGCAGAAATGATGACTGCTTCATTTATAACGAGACTGACCTGGAGAGCGTCATAGCACAGGCAGGAGCCATCGGCCCCGAACTGCTCATCATAGATTCGATACAGACACTCAGCTCCTCCCTGCTTGAATCTTCCGCAGGGTCAGTGTCACAGGTCAGGGAGTGCGCCGCAATGCTGCTGCGCTACGCAAAGGAGTCAGGCGTGCCGGTGATACTGATTGGCCACATCACCAAGGACGGTACTCTTGCCGGACCCAAAGTGCTTGAACATATTGTTGACGTGGTGCTCCAGTTTGAGGGCGACGGCAACTATGTGTTCCGTATACTGAGGCCCGTTAAAAACCGTTTCGGCTCCACGGCAGAGATAGGCATCTTCGAGATGGCCTCAAACGGGCTGCGCGAGATAACGGACCCGTCGGAGCTCTTCATCCGCCGTGACCGCGACCCGGCCAGCGGCGTATGCATCGCCGCCACGGTAGACGGACTGAGACCCTTCATGATAGAGACCCAGGCGCTGGTGAGCAGCGCCGTCTACGGCACCCCGCAGAGAAGCTCAACAGGCTTTGATACACGGCGGCTGAACATGCTCCTGGCAGTGCTCGAGAAGAGAGCCGGTTTTCGCCTGGGCGTCAAGGATGTCTTTCTTAATATTGCCGGTGGACTAAAAGTCAGCGACCCTGCCATTGACCTGGCAGTGGTGAGCGCGGTGCTATCATCAAACCTTGACTCACCCGTCAGCCAGCAGACAACTTTCGCCGGCGAGGTGGGACTGTCAGGGGAGATAAGGCCGGTGGCAAGAATTGAACAACGCATCATGGAAGCATCCAGGATGGGCTTTGAACATATAGTGGTATCAGGATATCACAGAAGCCTAAGGGAACAGCCCGGGATAAAAATATCAAAGGTTAACAAGATTGAGGGGCTCGTCAGACTGCTATTCTCGTGAGAAAGCTGTCGGCAACAATACCTTCCGACCCTCAGACCGCAAGACCCTCCGACCTTCAGACCTTTCTAGTACTCACGCTGCCTGTAGGGGCCGCTCTGCTCCTGTCGCCTTACGTTGTCACAGTTAAGCTCCACATTGAAGCCGGAGGGCGCCTCAAACTGTGACTGAGCCACAGATATAAACAGACTGTCAGCCAACAGCTTCTGAAGGAACAACCCGAAGACCGGGAGCGCCATGTTGGATCCCTGCCCCAGTGACAGATCCTCAAAGTGAATGGCCTGGTCCTCCCATCCGGTCCATACCCCTGCCACCAGGTCAGGCATGACACCCATGTACCAGCCGTTGGAATGGTTCTGCGTGGTTCCCGTCTTGCCTCCCATCTGGTTGGTGAGTTGGTATTTGCCCCTTAGCCTGAGCCCTGTTCCCGTGTTTACAACACCCTGAAGAAGAGCGGTCATCAGGTAGGCATCATCCTCACTTATCACCTCGTCAATGAATGGGGTAAAGGTGGAGATCACGTTTCCGTTGCGGTCTTCTATACGTGTCACATAGAGCGGACGCGTATAGACCCCTTTGTTGGTGAAGGTGCCGTATGCCCCTACCATCTCCTCAAGAGAGAGGTCAGAGGTGCCGAGGAAAATTGAATATACCGGGTCTATGAAACTTCTTATGCCCATGCGGTGCATCAGGTCAACAACCGTCTGAGGCGAGAACTGCTTCATCAGCCAGGCTGAGATGTAGTTCTCACTCTGTGCCAGACCCCATTTAAGGGTGACCATCTTCCCGTGATACTCCTCCGGCCCTGAGCTCCTGGGGATCCATGGAAGCGAGTCGCCGGCAAGGTCAAACGACCTGGGTATGTTCTCAACCTCATAACAGGGTGTATAGCCGTCCTGCATAGCCAGAGTGTAGAGGAAGGGCTTGATGGTTGACCCTACCTGTTTCTTCTGCTGGGTTACGGCGTCATACTTGAAATACCTGAAGTCGGGGCCGCCGACATATGCCCTTACATGGCCCGTATGCGGATCGATGGCCATGAATGACGACCTGACAAAAAACTTGTAGTACCTGATGGAATCGAGCGGCGTCATGACCGTGTCACGCTCCCCCTCCCATGAAAACAGCTTCATGGGTATGGGTGTGTTGAAGGAAAGGGTGATGGAATCTTCCGGTATCCCGGCTCGCCTCATGCTCTGGTATCGGTCGCTCTGGCGCACCGACCTGTCGATGAGCTGCTTAACCTGAGCAGCGTTAAGGTCATTGGAATAGGGCGGGTTCCTGTAGGTCTTTGCTTTTGTGTTGAATACCGGCTGAAGATTCTGCGAAAGATGCTGAATAAGTGCCTCCTCGGCATAGGTCTGCATCTTTGAGTTCAAAGTGGTATAGATCCTCAGTCCGTCACGGTATAAATTATAATTTGAGCCATCAGGCTTTGTGTTCTTGCGGCACCATCCGTAAAGGGGGTCGTTCTGCCAGCGCCACATGGCATCATTGTACTGTTCGTCGGAATAAAACATTTTCCGTTCGGGCTCGTACTTGATCATCGTGCTGCGGATATACTCCCTGAAATAGGTTGCCGGGCCGCTGTTGTGGCTGTCCTCGCGCAGATCAAGCACCAGCGGCAGCAGCTTGACGGAGTCTGCCACCTCCCGCTGCAGGTAGCCGTAACGCTCCATCTGCGATATCACCACGTTTCGTCTCCGGAAAGCCGTCTCTGCGCTCCGCAGTGGATTATAGGCCACGGAGTTCTTGAGCATCCCGACAAGCATGGCCGACTGTTCAATGTTCAGTGAATCGGGGGTGGTGTTGAAGTAGATGCGGGCGGCAGAGTTTATGCCAACGGCATTGTATATAAAGTCAAAGACATTCAGGTACATCGTGATGATCTCTTCCTTGGTATAGCTCTTCTCCAGCTTCACCGCCGTCTGCCACTCCTTGAACTTGGTCACCGTCAGTCTTGCACCCCGCACGATGGCAGGATCATTCGAGAGATCCCTTGGCAGGAAGAGGTTCTTGGCCAGCTGCTGGGTGATGGTGCTGCCGCCGCCGGTCTCCTTACCTAAAATAATTGTCTTGACAAGCACCCTGGCCAGTCCCCTGAAATCAATGCCTGAATGCCTGTGGAACCTGATGTCTTCGGTGGCGATCAGCGCATCAACAACATATGGCGAAATATCTTCATATTCCGTCCATGTACGGTTCTGGCTCTGCAGATAGAATTTGCCAAGCAGGACATTGTCTTCCGAATATACCTCCGCAGCCAGGTTGCTGGCAGGGTTTTCAACCTCCTCGAACGAGGGGATGGGGCCAAGCCTGTTGGCCGATATAAGGATGAACAGTGCCAGCACAAAAATAACTGGCAGAGATATTATCACCCAGAACCAGAATATGTTTTTCCGGAATTTCTTATCCCTCATGATACCATAATAATATAGGCGCTAATTTAATGATTTATACAGAATCTTTTCCAATAATTTTGAAGTTAGTGCCGTTAATCGCTTACTTTGCCCTGTTTTTAAAAAAAGTCGGATGACAGATAATCTGGTAATAGTTGAATCTCCTGCTAAAGCAAAAACGATAGAAAAGTTCCTCGGTAAGGATTTTACTGTTGTCTCAAGCTACGGGCACATACGTGATCTTGAAAAGAAAGGCCTCGGAGTCGATGTTGATAAAGGGTTTACGCCGGTATATGAGGTGCCCGATGATAAGAAGAAGGTGGTGAACGAGCTTCGCAAGCTGGCCGGGCAGGCTAAGACTGTCTGGATCGCCTCCGATGAGGACCGTGAGGGTGAAGCCATAGCATGGCATCTGATCTCCGTCCTGGGCCTTGATCCCTCCTCCACGCGCCGCATAGTGTTCCATGAGATAACTAAGGAAGCCATCAACAGGGCGGTTGATACACCACGACAGGTTGACATGAACCTGGTCAACGCCCAGCAGGCACGCCGTATCCTTGACAGGCTGGTGGGCTTCGAGATCTCTCCCGTTCTCTGGAAGAAAGTGCAGCCTTCGCTCTCGGCAGGAAGGGTACAGTCGGTGGCCGTGCGCCTTTTGGTAGACCGTGAACGTGAGATAATCAGCTTCATCTCTGACTCCGCCTTCAGGGTGACAGGCTCATTCAGCGGAAAGAACAGTGAGGGTTCTGATCTCCTCCTCAGGGCTGAGTGCCCTAAAAAATTCAGCACGGAGGCTGAGGCTAAAAATTTCCTGGAATCATGTAACGGATCTTCGTTCACCGTTGAGAAC
>JBHEOU010000002.1:8207-16980 GCA_046260645.1 Bacteroidales bacterium
CCCGCCCCCCCGCCCCGCCCTTCACCACCTCCACCCTTCAGCAGGAGGCCTACCGCAAGCTGGGCTTCTCCGTGGCACAGACAATGTCAGTGGCGCAGAAGCTCTATGAAGCAGGAAAGATCACATACATGAGGACTGACTCCACAAACATGTCATCATTGGCGCTCAACACCGCCAGGGAGGTGGTCACGGGGGAATTTGGAGCCAGGTACTCGCGTACAAGACAGTTCAAGACTCATTCAAAGGGGGCACAGGAGGCTCATGAAGCCATCAGGCCCACCTATTTTGACAGGAAGGATACGACAGGAAGCGTCAATGAGAAGAAACTCTATGAACTCATCTGGCGCAGGGCGATAGCCTCGCAGATGGCAGACGCCGAGATGGAGAAGACAACCATCACCATAGGCATGTCATCATCGCCGTTCACTTTCAATGCAACAGGCGAGGTGATACTGTTTGACGGGTTCCTCAAGGTCTACACCGAATCATATGACAGCAACCAGGGCGAAGATGAGAAATCGATTCTCCCACGCGTTGACAAGGGCATGGAGCTCACACCTGATTCCATCACCGCCCTGCAGCGCTTCACATCGCCCCCTCCCCGCTACACGGAGGCAAGCCTGGTGAAGAAACTTGAGGAGCTGGGGATAGGAAGACCGTCTACATTTGCACCTACCATTTCAACCATTCAGTCGCGTGGGTATGTTGCCCGCGAGGACAGGCCCGGAGAAAAACGGACTGTGGCACAGCTGACACTCACTAAAGGGAAAATTTCCAGGACAGAAAAAATTGAGATTGCAGGGAAAGAGAAGTCGAAGCTCTTCCCCCGCGACATTGGGATGATAGTCAACGACTTCCTTATTGCCAACTTCCCGGATATCCTCGACTACAATTTCACTGCCGGTGTTGAGAAGGAGTTTGATGAGATAGCCTCCGGAGAGCTTGAGTGGGACAAGATGATCTCTGGATTCTACAGTCCGTTCCATAAGACGGTTGACGAATCTCTCTCCAACAAGGCCCGCATGACCGGGGCCCGCCAGCTGGGGACAGACCCGGCAACGGGGCTGCCCGTCTCTGTCAGGATGAGCCGGTTCGGGCCGGTGGTGCAGCTTGGTGAGTCCACCCCGGAAAACAAACCACGTTTTTCAAACCTCAGGCGTGACCAGCTCATTGAGACAATAACCCTTGATGAGGCCATGGCTCTCTTTGCACTGCCAAGAGTGGCGGGCACCTTTGAAGAGAGCGAGATGACCGTGGGTGTCGGGAAGTTCGGACCCTATGTAAAACACGGGGGCAAGTTCTACTCACTGAAGAAAGGCACGGATGATCCCTACACCATCACTGAAGAGAGAGCCATAGAACTGATAAAAGAGAAGAGGCAGGGAGACAAGCAGAAGCTTATCAGTGAATTCGGCGATATCAGTGTGCTGAATGGCAGGTACGGCCCCTATATAGCGCATGACAAAGCCAACTACCGTATCCCGAAAGGCACTGACCCACAGAAGCTGACAAGGGAGGATTGCCTGGCAATAATCGAAAAAGGCAGTAAGACAAAAAGCACCAGGGGCGGAAAGAAGAAGTGACCTTATATAATATGATCGATCTGAACCAGTATTTTGATCCCGTATGTCTCGACAAGCCCGAGGCAGAGCCCCTGAAGGGATCCGCTGCTTTCTCCCACAACGTGGCGGTCAATACCGGCAATGCCCCCATTGATGACCCTGGCAGTTTTGCCATCGCCGTCGTCGGTGTGCCTGATGACCGTTCTTCGTCCAACGCAGGTGCATCACACGCACCTGACGCCATACGCCGGAGCCTCTACTCCTTCTCGCGCCTGCCGGGGAAGCTGAAGATCACTGACCTCGGCAACCTCAAGCCCGGCACCTCCTTTGAAGACACCCTGGCCGGACTGCGTGACGTGCTCATCCAGCTGCTGGCGCAGAACATCGTCCCGGTGGTCATTGGCGGCACCAGCGCCCTTATGCCTGCCATAGACCGTTGCCTCTCCTCGCTGAAGCAGAACTGGTCACTTGTATCAGTTGATTCTAGACTCGATTTCACGGCAGAGAAAAGAACTGCAGACTCACTCAACTGGATGAATGACCTGATCTACCGCAGCAGCAGTTACCTGTCGCACCTCTCAGCAATCGGGCACCAGACCTATCTCACTGATCAGCAGGTGGTGAACCGGTTCAACCGCAGGCATTACGAAATGATGAGAATAGGAGAGGTACGCGCCGCCATGCATGAGACGGAACCTCTCTTCCGTGATGCCACTGCAGCAGTGTTTGACATAGGCTCAGTACGCCAGTCCGATGCCCCCGGCACCTTCCTCCCCTCAGCCAACGGCTTCTACGGAGAGGAGATCTGCCTGCTGGCCAGGTATGCCGGACTGGCAGACAATATGAAGATACTGGCAGTCATGGAGGTCAACCCCATGCATGACAACCGGTCACAGACCTCACATCTTGCGGCCCAGCTGATATGGTTCTTCCTCGAGGGCTTCTCGCAGAAGCAGTATGAGATATCATACCTTGGCGACCAGATGAGCAGCCGTTTCACCCGTTACCATGTGACCCTCAGTGATCTGGAAGGCGAAGCTATCTTCATCAAGAGCATGATCACAGAGCGCTGGTGGATAGAGATACGTGACAACGCCGGTGTACCCCATTACCTTGCCTGTTCATATGAGGACTACCTTATGGCCAACCGTGACCAGGTACCCGGTCGCTGGACAAGAGCCATGCTCAGGTTCGGACACTAAAATAAGCCTCAATTTGGCTTCTTGCATATTTTTTATTTATTTTGATCGTTATATTTAAGGGCGCACAAACGCTCCTTGAACATGAAGAAAGTCAGGACAGTCATCCTAGCATTAATCATCCCGGTGAGCATGGTCTTTGGTCAACAGGACCCGGTGGTGAGTCATTACATGTTCAATCCCCAGCTTTATAATCCCGGCTTCTCCGGCATGACAGGCATGATAACGGCCACAGCACTGACACGGCAGCAGTGGGCAGGTTTCCCCGGAGCCCCCAACACAATGATATTCAACGTCAATACTCCGTTCAGCATCCTGGGCTTGAGGAGCGGTGCCGGCATGCTGGTAGAGGCCGACAAGTACGGCTTCAGCAATGACATAGAGCTGAACCTCTCTTATTCGGCCCTCATCGCGGCAGGAAGCGGAACACTGGGTGCAGGCTTCAGCGTGGGATTGCTGAACAAGACACTCGCACCTGACTGGTTCATCCCCTCGGGAACAACCCATACCCCGCCTGCAGGCGACCCGCTCATCCCTGAGAATGATGAGTCTATCCTTGCCCTTGACATCTCTGCCGGTGTCTATTACCAGGGACTTAATTATTACGCAGGCATCTCGGTTACACACCTGAACCAACCCAAAATAAAATATTCGGAAACAGCCACTTATGTAAGCCGCGAATACTACCTTACCGCCGGTTATTACTTCCAGCTGCCTAACCCTTCACTAGAGCTCATACCATCAGTTTTTATTGTTAATGACGGTGCTGCAACACAATATTTAGCAACAGGCATGGTTAGATACAATAAAAAGATATGGGGTGGCGTTTCTTACAGGATAAGTGACGCAATCACAGGTTTTGCAGGAGTAGAATTGTATAACGGTCTAAAGATTGGATATGGATATGACTTCCCGATATCAGAGATCAGAAAAGGAACCAGCGGATCACATGAATTCCTGGTTTCATACAGTTTTGACCTCGGCCTGGGAAGAAGCATCACCAAATATAAAAGTATTCGTTTCCTATAAGAGAAGGGAAATAGTGAACAATTTTGCATTCTTAAATTTATGAGTATATGAAACCCTCATGTAATATCTACGTTAACAGAAGTGAAAATGAAGCAGAGAATCCTGACATGAGGGTTCCATGTGACCTTAAAAAAATAAAATTTTCGCACATGAAAAAGGTAACCCTTTTAGCTCTTACATTAATCTTTATCCTGAGTAGCTGCGGCTCGTATGAATCGGGTGAGTTGACAGGCGTTCAGGGAAGGAAAAAATTCTATGAGCCGGAGCCGTTTGAAATGGCATTCATCCCTGCCGGTTCCTATCAGATGGGGCCGAGTGACCAGGATCCCCTGCGTGCTATGAACAGCATCTCCAAGACAGTGACTGTGGAAGCATTCTGGATGGACCAGACAGAGATCACCAACAACAAATACCGTCAGTTTACATACTGGGTGCGTGACTCTCTTCTCAGGACCAAACTGGGTGAGGAAGGCATTGAGGGATACGAATACTTCAGGACCGATGAGGAGGGCAATGTCCTTGAACCCAATGTTCTGAACTGGGATGAGGATATCGACTACAGGGATGAGAATGTCCTTGCTGTCCTCGAGACCCTCTACTATCCCCCTGAAGAGAGATTCAATGCCAACAAGCAGTGGGACACCCGGCTTCTCAATTACTCATATTTCTGGGTTGACTACAAGCAGGCAGCCAAGGCAAGGTATAACTACAAGGAGCAGAAGTACGAAGGCCAGGTCACTGACCTCGACGGAAACACCACTGACGTGGTCGACCGCTCATCATTCATCATGCACCATAATGTCAATATTTATCCTGACACCCTTGCATGGATCAGAGACTTTACCTATTCATTCAATGAGCCCTGGGCGACACTCTATTTCTGGCACCCGGGCTATGATGACTATCCCGTTGTGGGTGTGTCATGGGTACAGGCCCGCGCCTTCAGCGTCTGGCGTACCAACTTCATGAATGAACATCTGCGTGCCCAGGGTATTGCCGATGTGCATAACTACCGTCTCCCGCTGGAGACCGAGTGGGAATATGCTGCCCGCGGCGGACTCGATCTGTCAATGTACCCATGGGGAGGCCCCTACACCCGTAACTACGAGGGCTGCTTCCTGGCTAACTTCAAGCCTCTGCGAGGTAACTATATCGATGACGGAGCAGTATATACCATTAAGGTTGCTTCGTTCGAACCAAATGAATACGGACTGTTTGACATGGCAGGTAACGTCGCCGAATGGACCTCGGGCGCATACCATCCGTCAGCTTATGTCTTCACCCATGACCTGAACCCCGATTATGAATACAACGCACGCCCCGAGGATCCCCCGGTGCTCAAGCGTAAAGTCATAAGAGGAGGCTCATGGAAGGATATTGCACTATTTATGCAGAATTCAACAAGAGATTATGAATACCAGGACTCAACAAAGTCATTTGTCGGGTTCCGTAATGTGAGAACTTATATTGGAGTCAATAACTAATACTGTTTAACCTAAAAATTAATTATATGGGCCTTTCGGAATTTGTTCATACCAGTAAGTGGAAAGCTTTCATGTCCAAACTGTACGGCTGGGGTGCCTCGGTCGTAATCATCGGTGCTCTCTTTAAGATCCAGCACTACCCCTACGCCGGGTTACTGCTTGCTGTCGGTCTGATCACAGAGGCAGTCATCTTCTTCTTCTCTGCTTTTGAGCCGTTGAAGGAGGAACCAGACTGGAAACTGGTCTACCCGCAGCTTGACCCCAATTACTCCGGTGAGGAGATTGGATTCGCATCTGTTGGCGGCGGTGGCGGTGGCGGCGGAGCAGGACTGTCACAGTTCGACAGGATGCTGGCCGATGCAGGCATCACCCCCGATGTCTTTGACAGACTGAGTTCGGGACTGAAGAAGCTCACGGAGACAACAGCCAACTTCAATGCCATGGGCGACCTGGCTGCTACTACCAATGAGTATACCAGCACCATCCGTAAAGCAAATGAGTCACTCATGAACCTCTCTGAGTCTGCTAAACAGACCGCAAGATCAATGGCTGACTCCAGCCCGGTCTACCAGGCTCTCGGTGAAACATCGAAGACCATTGAGACAGGCGGCAAAAGCTACCATGAGAAACTGGAGGCCCTCAACAAGAACCTCTCGGCACTCAATGCTGCTTATGAGCTGCAGCTCAGAGGCACCAATGACCATGTAAAAAGCTCTGAGGTCATCTACCAGGGCATGGAAGGACTGATGAAAGACCTTACCGGCTCAGCCGATGACACTAAGAAATACCGCGAACAGGTTGCCAAACTGAATGAAAACCTCAGCTCACTGAACAATGTGTATGGCAACATGCTTGCAGCCATGAATGTGAAGTAATGTCAAGTACATCAAAATATCTGTTAACACCTAAACTATCCGCAAATGTCTAAGGGAAAAGAGACCCCGCG
This sequence comes from Bacteroidales bacterium, assembly GCA_046260645.1. GTDB lineage: Bacteria > Bacteroidota > Bacteroidia > Bacteroidales > VadinHA17 > SR-FBR-E99. The sequence goes on from JBHEOU010000002.1 coordinate 14,428, forward strand.
GCAAAAGATGATCGGGATGATGTACCTCATCCTGACCGCTATGCTCGCTCTTAACGTCTCAAAGGAGGCAGTCGAGGCTTTCAAGAAGGTTGACCTTAGCCTGACTAAGACCACTGCCAACTACATCAAAAAGAATGATATCACCTATGCAGCTTTTAAGGCAGCTGCAGAAGAGAATCCCGAGAAGGCGGAAGCCTGGAGGGCTAAGGCATTCGAGGTCAAGGAACGGTCTAATGAACTCTATAACTACATACAGGATCTCAAAGTCGAGATCATTACCACTGCTGAAGGTCGTGAGTCGGAAGCTCTCCTTGCCAATAACCAGATCGACATTACTAAGGTCAAGAAGATTGACGAAAACAACATCCCTTCGGAGATACTCATAGGATCTGACCAGGCTGGTAAGGGCAATGACCTGAAGGCGCTGATTGAAGATTACCGCTCTTACCTGGTTGAGACCCTCGATGGCAAAGACCCCTCAGCAGAACGTTCAATACTTGACATTCTGAACACCGACGATCCCCAGAACCTTGAAGGTACCGGTACGGAGAACTGGGTGAATGCCAACTTCCAGACCCTGCCGCTTGTGGCAGTGATCACCATCCTTTCAAAGATGCAGGTAGATGTCAGGAACTCGGAGACTGACGCGCTCAACTTCCTCTTTACCCAGATTGACGCCGGCTCATTCAGGTTCAACAGCATCATTCCGACGGTCACCACCAACACCTCCTACGTAATGCAGGGTAATGAATACGAGGCCAGGGTATTCGTGGCAGCAACTGATACCACACAGGACCTCGAGATATTCGTGGGTCCTTATACCACAAAGTCCAACCCTGACGGTACCCCCTTATACGAACCGTCAAGCCAGGCAACCCAGCTTCCTATCGATAACTCAGGTGTGGGTGTCTACAGGGTGAGAGCCGGCTCCATCGGCGAAAAGTCCTGGGGAGGTGTTATCAGAATGAAGGCTCCCGACGGCACTGTCCGCACATACAACTTCGATCAGAAGTACTCTGTGGGTATGCCAAACGTCGTTGTCTCACCCACCGCCATGAACGTCTTCTACCAGGGCATCCAGAACCCGGTTGCCATATCAGTGCCTGGCGTGGGATCAGACAAGCTCACCGTACGCATGACAAACGGTGACATTAAGAGAGGCAAGTACAAGGACTACCGAGGTGAATATATTGCTCAGCCACGCACTGTTGGCCAGAATGCACAGATCATCGTGTCAGCAAATATTGACGGCAAGGTACAGACCTTCCCACCGGTGGAGTTCAGGGTGAGAAGACTTCCTGACCCCGAGGCACGGTTCGCCAACATGAAAGAGGGTAACGTGCTCAGAAGCGTTGCAGCCGCACAGCAGGTTGTGATAGCAGTACTCGAGAACTTTGAGTTCGACCTTACCTATACAGTCACAGGCTTCACAGTCTCTGTCAACGACAAGGGCTTTGAGATCACGGCTGAGTCAAATAACAACAGACTTACCGACAAGCAGAAAGGCCTCATTGGCAACCTGCGCGCCGGACAGAAACTCATAATAGAAAAGATAAAGGCAGTTGGACCCGACGGAAGAACAAGGGACCTCAACCCTATCATTCTTAAGATTAACTAATGCAGGAGATACACACCATGAACAGGAGAATACTGGCAGGCCTTATCGGCCTCCTGATCTGTACAGCCTCAATGGCCCAGTCGTTCGGAGACATCTATACAAAACAGATGCCCGATAACCAGAAGATCAATTATACCTATCTGGGAGAATCAGATGTCATCTGGTCAAAAAGACTCTACCGGATAATTGACCTGAGAGAGAAGATGAACCTGAACCTCTTCTATCCTTCACTCAGATATGACGCTGACAACAACCGCTTCGTGTCGGAGATGTCAGACGGAAGAATGAACTTCTCGGGGATACTTCTCAATGAGATCCTCTCAGGCAGGGTGGTTGCAACAGACGGCGATGCCATGACAGTGCCCACAACATACAATGACATTGCTGCCAAGATGAACCGCGATACCCTGACTATAACCGTCATCAATGCAGACGGACGTGAGCAGGACTCCACCGTGACCAACATGGAGAACCCCTCTGACATTAAACAGCTCATGCTGCTCGAGGAGTGGTTCTTTGACAAGAAGCATTCACGGCTTGACGTGCGCATCATTGGCATCTGCCCCATCTACATGGGCTATGACCAGATCACCTCCAGGCTGGTGAAGAGACGCCTCTTCTGGATCAGGTACGAAGACGTAAGGCAGGCGCTGTCAAGCCACGAGGCATTCAACCCCTACAATGACGCTCAGCGTGTCTCCTTTGAGGACCTGATGCTTCAGCGCAGGTTTGACGGTTATATCGTTGCCGAGTCAAACGTCTATGATGACAGGTCTATCAACCAGTATAAAATGGGCCCTGCCCAGATCTTCGAGGCCCAAAGGATCAAGAATGAGATCTTCAATTTTGAACAGGATCTCTGGGAGTACTAGGTGAGCGATTTAAAACAAAAAGGGTGTCTCAAATCAGAAAATGAGACACTTTTTTTTATTTCA
>JBHEOU010000002.1:16990-19022 GCA_046260645.1 Bacteroidales bacterium
ACTGAAGACTAAAGGTACCGGTCCCCCGTTGCCTTGCCTACATCATCAAGATATAACCTGATATTCTGCTCCTGCTCACGCGAGACTATCAGCAACACGTCGCCGCTGTCAATGATTATGTAGTCATCAAGCCCCTGTATCACCGCAATCTTGCCCTTGGGAAGCCTGACTATGTTCCCTTCGGAATTATAAGTCAGCGCCTTCGAGTTAAGGACGGCATTGTCATTATGGTCGTGATCGGAATGCAGGTACAGCGAACTCCATGTACCGAGGTCAGACCAGCCAAGGTCAGTGCAAATGACATATACGTTGTCAGCCTTCTCCATTATCCCGTAGTCAACCGAAATGCTGCTGCACTGAGCATAGGCATGCTTTATGAACTCCTTCTCATCCGGGGTGCTGAACTTCTCCTTCCCTTCAAGGAAAGAGTGATAGATATCAGGCAGATGCCTGTCAAAGGCATCAAGTATTGAGCTGGCCCTCCAGATAAAGATGCCGCTGTTCCAGTAAAAGTCGCCGCTCTCCAGGAATAGCTTCGCCAACTTCAGCTCAGGCTTCTCGGTGAAGGCCTTCACCTTCGACAGGCTGCTGAAACCGCTTACCGGCTGATTCAGGTTGGCCTGTATATATCCGTAGCCTGTCTCGGGCCTGTCAGGCCTGATGCCCAGGGTCAGGAGAGCATCATTCTCGGAGGCGAACCTGAAGGCCTCATTCATGACTTTCATAAACTCATCCTCTTTCTTTATCAGATGATCTGCCGGAGTCACCGCAATCACTGCTTCCGGATTCTCAGCCATGATCCTGAAGATACCGTAGGCAATGCAGGGTGCGGTGTTGCGCCGCAGAGGCTCAGCCAGTACATGATCACTGTCAATCCCAAGCTGCTCAACCACCATCTCACTGCTGTCCTCGCTGGTCACCACATATATGTTTTCGGCAGGACAGATTCCGGCGAATCGCCTGTAAGTCATCTGTATGAGAGTCTCCCCCGTTCCGAGGATGTCAAGAAACTGTTTCGCTCTCTCCTTCCTGCTCAGCGGCCAGAATCGACTTCCGACACCACCGGCCATGATCAGCAAATAGCGGTTTTTCATGTTATCTGATATATGTACGACTATTACAAATATATAAATTCCCGCCCATGAAAACCGTGATGGTTACGGGTGCGGGGAATTATTGTTAAATTTGACAAAACTTTCATCATGTTCAGGTTTCTGTCAGGCTTCGGTTCATACTGGATGTTACTGGGCAGGGTCTTCGCCAGGCCCGAGAAGCATGTCATATACTACAGGCAGACCATGAAGGAGTTTGTCAGCCTCGGACTCAGGTCCATAGGCATTGTAACAATCATCTCCTTCTTCATGGGGGCGGTCCTCGCCCTGCAAACCGCATACAACACCGAAAACCCCATTTATCCTACTTACCTGATAGGTCTTGGTACAAGAGACTCCATCATCCTTGAGTTCTCTTCAACAATCGTGGCGCTGATCCTTGCAGGCAAGGTGGGTTCAAATATTGCATCGGAGATAGGCACCATGAGAATCACCGAGCAGATTGACGCACTCGAGCTTATGGGCATCAACTCGGCCTCATACATCATCCTGCCCAAGGTGGTGGCCACCGTGCTCTTCAACCCCTTCCTCACACTGATAAGCATCATCACCGGCATAGGAGGCGGATGGATCGCCGGCACAGCAGCGGGAGTGATAACCTCGCAAGACTATATCTACGGCATACAGTATGCATTTATACCTTATTATATTACTTACTCCCTGATCAAGACCGTCATCTTTGCGTTCATTATCACCACGGTCTCGGCATACCAGGGATACATCGTGGAGGGCGGTTCACTCGAGGTAGGGCGCGCCAGCACCAAGGCCGTCGTCTACAGCAGCGTAACCATACTCCTGTTCAATGTCATCCTTACCCAGCTGCTGCTGTCATGATCAGGGCTGAAAACATAACAAAAAGCTTTGACGGACGTGAGGTTATCAGGGATATTTCAGCGGTATTCGAACCAGCCAAGACAAAC
>JBHEOU010000002.1:19110-21367 GCA_046260645.1 Bacteroidales bacterium
GCCTTGACTTTAAGGCAAAGAAGGAGATCAGGAAGGATATGGGAATGCTCTTCCAGGGTAGTGCACTCTTTGACTCAATGACCGTAGAGGAGAATGTCAGGTTCCCGCTTGACATGTTTACAGATATGCCTTATGAGGAAAAACTTGAGAGGGTCAACTTCTGCCTTGACAGAGTACGCATCGTCAACTCCAACCATCTCTTACCGGCCGAGCTGTCAGGCGGAATGAAGAAACGCGTGGCCATAGCCAGGGCAATTGCACTCAAGCCGAGGTTCCTGTTCTGCGACGAACCCAACTCGGGCCTTGATCCCAAAACATCAATAGTGATTGATGAGCTGATCAGGGAGATAACCGTTGAACTGAACATGACCACCATCGTCAACACTCATGACATGAACTCCGTGATGGAGAACGGGGAAAAGATCATCTTCATTGAAGAGGGCGAGAAGTGCTGGGAGGGGAACAAGAATGAGATACTCAAATCAGACTGCGAGATGCTGAATGAGTTCGTCTTTGCCAATGCACTCGCCAGGCAGCTGAAGGAGTCCTCAAAATAATTATCACATCACCGGCAGAATCTTTTCCTTCTCCCTGTTGCCAAAGACAAAATTCACACCCAGCCTGGCATGCACGGTACTCCAGTTCTCTGGCAGCCTGTAGCTCTCAGGGCCGTCGGTGACCTCATTCCACCGGAGAGGGATATTGTCAACAAGCGCATAGAACTGAAAGAAACCTCCCCTGACGGCCAGTCCGAACCCCAGGTTGTCATAGCGCCTGTTGGCAATGGTATAGGCAAGAGTGGTAGAAAAAGTATTGCCCAGATTGAGGTTGCCTGAGAGAGTCAATGCTTCATGAACCTGTCTTCCCTTAAACCGGGTCTGCGAAAGCAGGCCTGCGGTGAAGAACTTAACAGGGGTGAAGCTGAAGCCAGCGGTGACACTAAATGGAAGATACGTTGTATAGGAGCCCGGCGACTCATTAAGCTCAATGGCTGTCTGTAGCGAGTCGGCGGCCCAGTTCAGCAGATCTCCGAATTCAAGGCTCTCATCATATACATCCTGCAGGGTAAGCCCGCTGAACTGAAAAGTCTCAGTAAGATAAACCTCAGACCTGTCTCTCTTCCACCTGATGAAGCCGATATCCGTAAGAGCGGCGGAGACAGCGAACAAATCATTGAACCTGTACTCTGCTCCCACCTCTATACCAAACCCCGGATTGGCAAAACCGAGGGCGTAGGAGATATAATCATTTCCCTCCGCAAAGCGTTCCTCATCAAACCTCACATTATCAATCGCCCCGTCTTCAGGGTCTCTGGTGAAGGTCACGGGGGCGCTGACATTAAGTGAGATATCAGCATCAACGGTATGTGTGAAGTCTTCATTGACGGTAAGCGTCAGTCCGTTGTTGGTCAGATGGCCTGACACCACTCCTGACAAAAGCATCATCCTTGCCCCGACCCTCAGCTTCTCAGTGATATTCTTTGATGCTCCCAGTCCTATCTCATGGTAGTACTTCATGTCAGCCCTCATTGATGAGAGGTCGATGTTCCGTCCGATAAAGCTCTCATTTCCCTCAATGCCCAGCCTGATAAGGTCTCCCGGTACGACGAAGTTGGCGTCGGCACGCTCAGTAATGTCAAAGCTTATCCTCAGGTCATGTCCCACCGTGAAGGCAAGGCCGAAGAGCTGCACTCCTGCCTGCGGTTCAATCGAGTTATTGCTGCCGAGGCCTGCAAGGAACCTGTCAAGATCTTCCCCCGGCTGCAGTATGGTCAGAGTGCTGTCTGAGATGACTCCGTTGCTGTACATGTCGGAAAAACTCAGAAAATTATTGTCAATCCTGACAGATATATCTGAAATCCCGGGTAATCCCACATATGTCCTGCCTGATGGCTGAAGCGCCGGATTGAGAGTGGTCCTCTGCGGGAGATTCATGTAATACAGAACATGGCTGGTCTGCGCTGTTACGTTGCCTGCTGTAGCTGCACTCAGCAGCAGGAGCAGTATGATCGTTTTACTTTTCATCATAATATAATTTTGATTTAAAAGTTATGATAGCTTGTCACGATTTATCGGGACAACCACATATGATTGACTTCGTCGGGCTCGCTTAGCCCGGTTGTAAATTATATTTATTCGTGTTTGTGATTGCGGTCAATCATGTGGGTTTCATGGTTATTGATTATTTTGATCCTGAAGTGAGCTCGTAGTTATAGAGGAAGGTGTCATCGTCACTGACCAGCAGGTTCCATGAGCTC
>JBHEOU010000002.1:21377-27144 GCA_046260645.1 Bacteroidales bacterium
TCCCGAGATTGTACCATGGTCCGGCACTGTGAGGGAATCCTGCGATGGAGTCACCGTTCTTTCCGACCAGGTGGATCATCTGCCTGTCATTGTCGAAGACTGCCGTTCTTCTCTCTGACGGCCCGAGCCTGAAGACGACAGGGCCGGTTAGCTGTTTGGATTCAAATGCATATGAGTATATCTCGTTCCCGCTGCTGTCATATGCCCGCAGCATGCCGTTGTCGAGATAGAGGATGTCAATGCTGCCGTCGCCGTCAATATCGGAGAAATCGGTCCTGTGTCCGGCAGAGAAGGTGCCTATTGTGTCTCTCTTCACCGTGCCATCAAAGAGGAGGCGCACCAGGGTCCCGTCAGGATCTGAAAAAATGATTGCCTGTTCATCACCTCCCGTCAGCCTGGCCGTCGACCCCGCCGCCTTTTTCAGGGGCTCCTGGTGGGCAACTCTTATGTTCCCCGTGCGGTAAAGCACGTATACAGCCTGATCATCAGCCACGAAGAGATAGTCCTTTCCTCTGACCCTGAAGAAGGATACCGGGTCAGTGACCGTGCCACGGGTGGTGAAGAGGCTCCACCCTCTGACGGGCGAGCCGGAACGGTCATATGCATAGATCTTTTTGTCCTCACCCGCAATGAAGAGCCTGTAATCCTTATTGTTCTCATAGTCGAACACGGCAAGGGTGTTTGATGCCGGTGACCTCATCTTTACCGGGTATTTGTCCACGTAATTGCCGTTACGATCAATGAGATGAATATAATTCTTCCCTGCAAAGAGAAGCTGGTTTTTGCCATTGAGGTAATAGTCTACCATGAAGATATCACCTGCGATCCTCTCCCTGATGTCTGCCTTCCAGAGTACCTTGCCTGATGCGCTTATCAGGTATATATTATTATTCTGATCCTGGATGAAGATCTCCGTTGCTCCGGTGTTGTGATTCAGGAAGAGGAACGGTTTTACAGAAGGCTCAGCCTCAAGCTTTATTTTCCACAGTAGCTTCAGGGCTGATGACGCCGGGGTGTCTGCACCTGCCTCGCCCGGTGCAGCTATATCCCCTGCCCTGATCCGGTCCGGTTGCCTCTCTCTGTCGCTGTACCGTACAGAGAGACTGGTGTAGATCATTCCATTGCTCGGAGTGAGGCTCAGTCCTACCCCGCCTATTCCCGCAAGTGAACCGGCATTCAACCCGGCCTTCGCCTCCGGTGTAAGCACGCTGTTCAGGATGGAACTGAGTGCACTCCCTGAGGAGTAGAACAGGTATGAACTTTTTGTCGGCATCGTCTTTTCCATCTCTCTGAATTCCGGGTCATTGATCAGGGTGTTTTCATTGTCCGACTCTCTGATTACTGTCGCCAGTGCCTCAGGTGATCCGGAGAAGATCATATATGATCGGGCGAACGTCACCCATTCGTCATCGGGACTCTTGCCGGCCACTCCTGACAGTATCGAAGCCACGCCGGTGAACGGCATCCTGAAGAGGACCTTCTCCTCGCCGTCGCCGCCGCGGACCGATGCCACAAAATGACTCTCCCGTAGTCCCATCGACCGGTATTTGGCAATAAGCCGCTCTCTGAGTACCTTCTCGGCCGACTGGCGGTCAGTCATCCTGAAGATTCTTATCCTTGCATCTTCTGTTCCGGCCCGCACACGGGCATCGGTCACTTCTGTTCCCGTAAAGGGACTGAGTATCAGAGCCAGGTCGGTGGCGTTAATTGAGGCAGGGTCTGCTGCCGTTTCGCCTCTCAGCGAAGCCCTTTGCATGACTGTCCTGTAGCTGAGAGTACCCTGTGGAAGCAATTCATGAACGCCGCACTCCGCGGGAGCGATAGTCCTCAGGCGGTCAGCCCCCATCCCGGCACCCGTAGTGGTGAGGAATCCGCTGATAAACAGACCCTCCTCAGCAGCCTTGAGGTCGCCACCCCCGGCAATGGCCACTGAGGCTATTGCGGAAATATCTTCGGGATCGATGAAAGATTTTAAGAATCCGGGCAGGTTCCTGAACAGGACATAAACTTTGTCGGCATCTTTTCCCGAGGCATTGACCACGGGGGCGAAACCCTGCTGATGGCGTATGTCAGAGCCCGCACTGTTGTTGTCAAGTGCAGCCGAGATCAGGTTCTCAGATGTGGAGATGACCATGATGCCTGAAGTGAGAGCGATGCTTACCGGTGACTGGCTGTTGCCTTTCCCGTAGATGACGGTGTATCTCCTGGTCCCTCCCAGCTCCCTGGCCTCCGTCACTGCCCCGCCTGACTGTCTGGACAGACCCGCCAGCCGCCTCGGGGTCAATGAGGTGCCACCGCTCATGATAACCAGCGGAGTGACGCGGCCCTGACCTGTCATATGAAATGAGATGATGACCCTCCTGCCGCTGATCATGCCTCGCACCTCGGGGCCCCCGGTGATGCTGTCAATAGCAGAGGCAGAACGTATCAGTGAGGCGGCCCACTTCATCTCCTGGAGCCTTGACATCATCCCGGCCGGATCGGTTGTACGGGTCAGCAGCTCCGGGAAATCATTGGTCTCCACAATGAAGAAAGCATCCGAAGGTACTGCCACCCACGGATCAACAACCACCACCTGCTTATCCTTCCTTATGAAAAAGGCAGCTATGGCCAGGACTGCAGCAAACAGACCCAACAATATGACCCCGGTTTTCTTATGCACTATTTTTGCAGTTGCAATATGTTCTCAAAAATATAAAATATTAATTTGCCCCGGTAAAAGAGTTTGACCAGGGTTTCAGTATAAAAAGTCGGAAAACATGCTCTCTCCGGCCATTTATGGAATGCTTTTTGTGCTTCTGTCACAGTTCTTAACTTTTGACTAATGAAGAAATTTTTGTTTCTGCTGTTTTTTCTATTGCCTGTTCTGACGCTTTGCGCACAGACTGTCACCGTATGTTCAGCAGAAGATGACAAGCCCGTTGCTGATGTGGCAGTATATAATGAGGCGCGAACCCAGTTCTGTTATACCAGCCCCTCCGGCAAGGCAAGCCTCTCAGGGTTCAGGGCGGGGCAAGCAATCTATTTTCAGCACTTCTCCTTCGAGAGGGTCTCTTTCACCCCCGAAGAGCTCATGGAGGCCGGTTGGGTTGTCAGGCTTGAGACAAAGACCTTTGAGGTCGAAGAGTTTATTGTTTCGGCCAACAGGTGGGAACAGAAGTCCGACGAGGTGCCGAACTATATCAGCACCATAGCCCTTCCTTCGGTAAGGATACAGAACCCTCAGACAGCAGCCGACCTGGTCTCCCTGGGAGGTGATGTCTTCGTGCAGAAAAGCCAGCTGGGAGGCGGCAGTCCCATGCTCAGGGGGTTTGCCACCAACAGGGTGCTGATAAATATTGACGGCGTCAGGTTGAACAATGCCATATACCGCGAGGGAAACATCCAGAACATAATCTCCCTTGACCCGTCAATGATTGAACGCACTGAGATAATCTTCGGACCCGGTGCCACCATGTACGGCAGCGATGCCCTCGGCGGGGGGATGGACTTCCACACCAAGAGGGCGCTCTTTTCTACAGGTGATTCCATTTATGTAAAAGCGGAGGCCATGGCAAGGTACTCAACTGCCGCCCGGGAACAGACATACCACATTGATGTCAACGTGGGAGGCAGCAGGATGGCTCTCCTCTCCTCGGTGACCTGGTCTGATTATGGAGACCTGGTCATGGGATCGAGATCGCACCCCGAATACCTCCGCAATATGTACCAGGCCCGTATCGCCGGCAAAGACACGGTGATGATGAATGAAAATCCCCTTAAACAAGTGGCTTCCGGCTACTCACAGCTTAATACCATGAACAAGCTGCGCTTTAAGGCGGGAAAAAACTTCGACATCGACCTTGCCCACCACTACTCACATCTTTCAGACGTACCCCGCTATGACAGGCTGATACAGGTAAGGAACAGTACACTGAGGTACGGCGACTGGTATTACGGCCCGCAGATATGGATGATGACCAATTCAACGGTCAGCTACAAAAAGCAGTCGGCAGCATTTGACGAAGCCCGCATGACGGTTGCGAGACAGGATTACCGTGAGAGCCGGCATGACAGGAAGATAAATGACGTCAGCCTCAACCAGCAGATGGAAAAAGTGGGAATATGGTCTGTCAATCTCGATTTCGACAAGACTCCGGAGAAAAACAACAACCTGATCTATTACGGGGCTGAATATGTCCGGAACAATATACACAGTGACGCTGATGTAAAGAACATAGAAACGGGCGAGATCGTCCCGGCAGGTTCGCGTTATCCCAACGGCAGTAATATCTATAACAGCTTTTCGCTTTACGGCGGTTATAAACTCAACCTTGGCAGCAAGTTCACCGTCAATACCGGTGCAAGGTTCAACTACGTCTCCCTCAATTCGACCATAGCAGACAATTCGTTTTATAATTTCCCCTTCACCTCCATCAATTCGGCTAACAGTGCTGTGACGGGTGCCGCCGGCGCCGTCTACAGGCCTGACGGGCTGACTGAGCTGACGTTCAACCTGTCAACTGGGTTCAGGGCCCCTAACCTCGATGACCTCGGGAAGGTGTTTGAGTCCGCCCCGGGCGTAATAGTGGTGCCCAATCCTGACCTCAGACCTGAATACCTCTATAATATTGACCTGGGTGCCAAAAGAGAGATCGGCAAAACACTTCTCGCGGAGGCATCACTATTTTTCTCCTACCTTGATAACGCCATGGTGCGCCGCGAGTTCCTCTTCAACGGAGAGCCAACCATTGAATACCAGGGAGAGGAGAGCGATGTCTATGCCATGGTCAACGTCGGCTATGCGATTATTTACGGCGCACAGATGAAAGCAGAGCTGAGACCTTCATCATTTCTCAGGATAAAGTCAGCACTGACGCTCACCGGCGGACATGACAATGACAGTGAACCGCTGAGGCATGTTCCCCCTGTCTTCGGAACAACACATGTTATCTTTGAAAAATCATTCGTTAAAACAGACCTCTATGCCGTCTATAACGGAAGCATCACCTATGACAGGCTTGCTCCCAGTGAGAGAGACAAAGCATACATGTATGCCTCCGACACTGACGGCAATCCCTGGTCGCCCGGGTGGTTCACGCTTAACTTAAAGACATTCTTCAATATCAGCAACAGGGTTGACCTGACCGCAGGTGTGGAAAACATTCTGGATCTGCGCTACAAACCCTATTCATCGGGCATCGCAGCTCCCGGAATGAACTTCATCTTCTCGGCCAGGGTCAGGATCTGACAACACGGTAACCTCCACGCAGAATCCCCTGGCCCTGCATTGGCCGGTCACTCTGCATGCCTCTCCATCTGCAGGGGCCGGTCACCCTCCATGCCCCTCCCATCTGCAGGGGCCGGTCACCCTCCATGCCCCTCCCATCTGCATTGGCCGGTCACCCTGACAGACCCCTCTTCCTGCGGAACCTGATCATTCTGACAGGCTTTTGCTATTCCAAAATGATTGATTAAATTTCAACCTTGTTTGGAAAACTGAGGGAAATGGCCGGCATTTATCATCTTGCTGAAGTAAAAAGTAAAAAGGAGATCAGGGAGTTTCATGATCTGCCTGCTGTTATCAATAAGGGTGACAGCAACTGGATCAAGCCGCTCTTCAGGGATGTGGAGTCAGTCTTCAATCCTTCTGTCAACAGCCTTTTCCGGAACGGTGATGCCATCCGATGGCTGCTCAGGAACAGCGCCGGAAAGTGTGTCGGCAGGGTAGCTGCCTTTTACAGCAGAAAGATCGCCAATGCCGATCAGAAGCTGGTAGGAGGAATGG
>JBHEOU010000002.1:27154-29206 GCA_046260645.1 Bacteroidales bacterium
CGCTGCCGTGCTGTTCGATGCCTGCCGCGACTGGCTGGCGGGAAACGGCATGACGACCATGGAGGGACCTGAGAACTTCGGGGACCGCGACCGCTGGTGGGGGCTGCTGGTAGATGGCTTCCTGCCTCCCAACTACTGCATGCCCTATAACCCTCCCTCCTACAGGGAGCTGTTTGAAAAATACGGCTTCAGGAACTACTTTGAACAGTACACCTATCATACCCCCGTTACCGACACGAACCTCGACGAGGTGATCAGGACCAAGGCTGAACGGATCTTCAACAACCCCGACTACTCCTTCAGGTACATGAAGACGACAGAGGCGAAGGAGATCGCCCGCAACTTCATGATTGTCTTCAACAAGGGATGGGCAAGCTTCCCGGGAGTAAAGACTATAAGCGAGAGGCATGCCAGGCTGCTATTCAAAAGCTTCAGGCCGATCCATGACGAGAAGCTCCTCTGGTTCGGTTTCTATAAGGATGATCCTGTATGCTTCTTCATCATGCTTCCCGAAGTCAACCAGATTGTAAGGCATCTGAACGGCAAGATGAATCTTGTGGGAAGGCTCAAATTCCTGTGGTACAGGCATGTAAAGGGCGAGCTGACAAAAGCGTTCGGTCTTATCTTCGGGATTGTGCCCGAACATCAGCGCAAGGGGGTGGAAGGGGCCCTGATAATGTCATTCGCAAAGCTTGCGCTGTCTGAGAAGTTTCCGTACAAAGAGCTTGAATTCAACTGGATAGGCGACTTCAACCCGTCAATGATGCACCTCCTTGACCAGATAGGTGCCAAAATCATCAAGACACATTTTACCTACCGCTATCCCTTTGACAGGGGTGCCCCGTTCGAACGTGCCACCATCGTGAATGCATAACCGAAGAGACTGTCAGAACGGCCTGTAGCCGATTATCTCCCGCACCTCCCTGATAGTTGCCGAGGCGCTTACCCTGGCCTTTTCGGCCCCCTGGGCCACCACCTTGCCCAGGTAAACGGGGTCATTGATGATCTCATTGATGCGAATCCTGATAGGCTCGGTTACCTTGATGATATCCTCAGCAAGCTGCTTCTTCATGTCACCGTACCTGATCTCGCAGCGGGCATGCTGCTCACGGAAATCTCTTACCATGGAAGGATCCGAAACAACATCCATGATGGCGAACAGATTCTTTACAGGCTCTGAAGGCTCGGAGTTCTCTCTCTCCGGGCCTGCATCCGTCACCGCCCTCATCACCTTCTTGCGTATATCCGCGGGCGTATCGGCCAGGAAGATGCCGTTGCCCTCGCTCTTGCCCATCTTCCCTGACCCGTCAAGCCCCGGGATCTTTATCAGCTGTTTGCCGAAGTTGTATGCGTCAGGCTCAGGGAAATAGGCGACATTGTACATGGTGTTGAAGCGGCGCGCAAAGCGGCGCGTCATCTCAAGATGCTGCTCCTGGTCCTTACCTACGGGAACCTTGTGAGCCTTGTGAATGATGATGTCGGCAGCCATCAGTACCGGATAGGTGAGCAGCCCGGCATTGATGTTGTCAGGATGCTGCCTTATCTTCTCCTTGAAAGAGGTGGTGCGCTCCAGCTCTCCCACATAAGCGTTCATGTTCATCAGCAGGTATAGTTCGGCAACCTCCGGGACATCACTCTGCACATACACCGTGGCCTTCTCAGGGTCGATGCCCGCTGCCAGGTATTCCGCCAGCACCTGGCGGATGTTTCCGTGAATGTCATCCGGATGGGGATGCGTGGTGAGTGAGTGATAATCTGCCACAAAAAAATAACAGTTGTTCTCATCCTGCATCCGCAGAAAATTTTTCAGGGCCCCGAAATAATTGCCCAGGTGAAGATTGCCCGTTGATCTTATGCCGCTTACTACTGTATCCATCAGGAATATTTTATCCGCGACAAAAATAGGGATAAATAACGAATTTGATCCCGCCAGGCTTTCTTTCAGCCTGACACATCCGAAGTCCCGCCGGGCCCTCTTTCAACTGGCACGATTCCCCCCCGGGCCACATTTCCGGCTGCCGGAGACGGGGTCTTGCCAGACCCTCTTTCAGC
>JBHEOU010000002.1:29216-29638 GCA_046260645.1 Bacteroidales bacterium
AAACGGTCCTTGAAGTATTGCGCAACCACGTCCCGCGACTGAGGTACGAGCTCGGGCAGAAAGTACGCAACCAGCTGCGGATCGTCCCGGAGATAGCCTTCTTCCTCGATGACAGCAATGACTATATTGACAAAATCACTAACCTCCTCAAGGAATAAGGCCGATGCACTATGATCCTATAAAAGAGCTCCTCGGGAGGCAGTTCAACCGTCACCCGTTGTTGCGGAAGCTCTTTTACCGCCTGCTCAATATCCTGCTCCTCCGTTCATGGCACGTCAGAAAGGCCCTGAAGAGGCTGGGCAAAACCATCCCCTCCTCAGCCCCTGTGCTCGATGCCGGGATGGGCTTCGGACAGTACACATGGTGGATGGCCGAAAGGTTCCCCGGCTGGACGATAACTGCAGCTGACCTCAAGAGTGAAC
>JBHEOU010000020.1:0-14845 GCA_046260645.1 Bacteroidales bacterium
TGCTTCTGGCCACAGTCGTTGCTGCCAGAGATGCAAAGGAAGACACTGACTTCATGCCTCTTTCCGTAGAGTACAAGGAAAAGTACGCGGCATCGGGCCGTTTCCCGGGCGGATTTCTCAAGAGAGAAGCCAGACCCGGCGACAATGAGGTACTAATCTCACGACTGGTGGACAGGGTTCTTCGCCCTCTCTTTCCGGACGACTTTCATGCAGATGTGTTTGTAACAATTAACCTCATCTCTGCTGAGAAGGATATCATGCCAGACTCACTCGCCGGACTGGCCGCTTCGGCAGCTCTGGCAGTCTCTGACATACCGTTCAAGGGCCCCATCTCAGAGGTGAGGGTGGCAAGGGTCAACGGCGAATTCATCGTCAACCCGACATTCGACCAGGTGGAGATTGCTGATTTTGACATCATCGTTGGTGCAACCTATGAAAACATCATGATGGTTGAGGGAGAAATGCACGAGGTCTCCGAAGATGTCATGCTGGAGGCTTTGCGCATTGCCCATGAGGCTATCAAGCCGCAGTGTCTCGCACAGAAGGAACTCTCCGAGATGGTTGGTAAGACAGTCAAGAGAGAATATTGCCACGAGAAGAATGATGAAGATCTGCGCAAGAAGATATGGGACCAGACCTATGATAAGTGTTATGCTCTGGCAGCCAGCGGTTCAGACAAGAAGACCCGCACTGATGGCTTTGATGCCATCAAGGCAGAGTTCCTTGCCCAGTTCCCTGAAGATGCACCCCCAGATAAGATGCTGGTGAGCCGATACTACCATGATGTTGAGAAGGAAGCTGCACGCCGCCTCGTTCTTGATGAGCATAAGCGCCTTGACGGCCGCAAGCTGGACGAGATTCGTCCCATTTGGTGCGAGATTGATCCGCTCCCCGCAGCCCATGGCTCAGCCATCTTCACACGCGGTGAGACACAGTCGCTCACTACCGTCACCCTCGGCACCAAGCTCGATCAGAAGATGATTGACGAGGTACTGAAGCAGGGATCCGAGAAATTCACTCTCCATTATAACTTCCCGCCCTTTGCCACCGGCGAAGCCAGGCCTGCCCGCGGTACCAGCCGCAGGGAGATAGGTCATGGCAACCTGGCTCACAGGGCATTGAAGAATATGATGCCAGCCGATGAAGTTAACCCGTATGCTATACGCATAGTGTCAGATATTCTTGAGTCGAACGGCTCATCATCAATGGCAACCGTATGTGCCGGTACGCTGGCACTTATGGATGCAGGTATCAAGCTTGCCAAGCCTGTCTCAGGCATAGCCATGGGACTGATAACTGACAAAGACGGAAGCAAATTCGCGGTCCTGTCAGATATCCTCGGTGATGAGGATCACCTGGGCGACATGGACTTCAAGGTCACCGGTACCCGTGACGGTATAACCGCCACACAGATGGACATAAAGGTAGACGGACTCTCATTTGAGGTGCTGAAGCAGGCTCTTGACCAGGCGCGCAAGGGAAGACTCCATATACTTGACATCATGGAGAAGACAATCGCAGAACCGAGACCCGAACTCAAGCCTCACGCCCCGAGAATAGAAAAGATCTATATCCCGAAGGAGATGATCGGCGCTGTTATCGGACCTGGCGGAAAGATCATCCAGGATATACAGGCAACCACAGGCGCAACCATCGTTATCGAGGAGATCAACGGTCAGGGTATGGTCGATGTCTTCGGCGACAATTACGAGGTGATCAGGGCTGCCCTCGACAGGATCAACGCCATATGCGCTGTCCCCGAGGTTGGCAAGGTCTATACCGGGAAGGTGAAGACTATCACCCAATTCGGAGCTTTCGTGGAGATACTTCCAAACAAGGATGGACTTCTTCACATCTCAGAGATGGACTGGAAGAAGGTCGGCACCGTGGAGGAACTATTCAAGGAAGGCGATATCGTTGAGGTGCAGCTGATTGAGGTCGATCAGAAGACCGGCAAGCTGAGACTCTCACGTAAGCCGCTGATCCCCAAGCCTGAAGGTTATGTTGAACCTCCCAAACGCGAACATTCCGAAAGAAGGGATTATCATGGCTCACGCGAAGGTGGCAGAGGCGGATATGACCGTGACCGCGGTGATCGTGGTGATCGCCGCTCAAATGACCGCAGGAGAGACGATAACAGGTAATTATACCCGGTTATAACATCGGCGAAGCCCCGCACGGGCATCGCTGAAGATAAATGTCAGAGACGCGCAACATGTGCGTCTCTGCTTTGTTATTGCTTTTGTGATCGTCAAATGTTATTTTTGATAATGATTGCAATGAGGGAATGTAATGGAGACCGTAAGGTATAACTATATTGTCATCGAGGGAAATATCGGAGCAGGCAAGACCACCCTGGCTTCGATGATCGCCAGGGATCACAACGCAAAACTGATCCTCGAGCGTTTTGCAGATAACCCTTTTCTTCCTAAATTCTACAGTGACCCCACCAGGTACTCATTTCCCCTCGAGCTTTCGTTCCTGGCTGACCGCTACAGGCAGCTGAAGGATGAGCTTGTGGAACAGGATCTCTTCAGAAGCTTCACCGTGGCAGACTATTATTTTATGAAGTCTCTGGTATTCTCCTCACAAACACTGGAAAAGGATGAGTTCAGCCTCTACAGGCAGATTTTTTATATCATCTACAGCTCACTGCCAAAGCCGGATCTCTATGTCTACCTGCATGTACCGCCGGACCGACTCCTGAAAAACATAGCCACCAGAGGCCGGGAGTACGAGAAGTCAATAACCGCAGATTACCTGTCTGGGATCCAGGAGAGCTATTTTAATTTCTTCAGGCAGAACCCGGAGAACCGTTACCTGGTTCTTGATATTTCGGGTATCGACTTTGTGGCCAACCCTGAAGATTACCGGAAAGTGACGGATATGATCTTCAGAGAGCCAGTTGAGCCGGGAATTAATCTACGTGATTTCTGAATTTTTAATAGGATGGTTGAGGGTATTGACTAAAAATTATCTTAAATTTGTAACCAAATCAGAAATATTGTATAATTGATGTAATAAAACAGAAACTGATCGCAACTAATAAAAAACAAATTATGAAAAATTTCACCAGACTTTTTGTCATTCTGCTCGCTGCTGTACTAATATCGGGTTGCAGTAGTCTTGACAAGATGAAGAAAAACGCAAATCTTGTCCAGTATGAGATCACTCCCAAAGTACTTGAGACCCATGCAGGAATTGTTGCCGCACAGGTTAAAGCCACCTATCCGGAGAAGTACTTTGACAAGAACACCACACTAAAGATCACCCCCGTCCTTGTTTATGAAGGTGGTGAAACAGCCTTTGATGAGATCCTCTACGCCCAGGGTGAAAAGGTTCAGGCTAACAACAAGTCAATCAGTTGGGAGGGCGGTAACATCAACTGGACCGGCGACGTCGACTACGTACCTGAGATGAAGGTGTCTGAGTTTATGCTCCGTGTTGAGGCCACCAAGAAAGACAAGATGCTGGCATTTGATCCCATCAAACTGGCTGACGGTGTAATAGCCACTTCTACATTGGTTGAAGATCATGCAATGCCGATATCGTTGAAGGACAACTATCAGCGCATCGTTCCCGAGCAGAAGATGGCAGACATTCTCTATATGATAAACAGGTCAGATGTCAGGACTTCCGAACTGAAGTCTGAAGACATTCAGGCCCTCAAGGATTATGTTGCCCTCGTCATGCAGAATGAGAGGATGGCAGTTAAAGGCGTCACAACAAGCTCATACGCTTCACCTGACGGTCCGCTCACCCTCAACGAAAGACTGTCTGAGCAGAGAGGCAAGGCTGCTGAGAAGTATCTCCAGAAGGAGTATGGCAAGATCCCCGAACTGAGTGAACTATTTTCAAGTAAGACAACTGCTGAAGACTGGGACGGTTTCAAGACCCTCGTCCAGGAATCGTCAATGGCCGACAAGGAGCTTGTCCTGAGAGTCCTTTCAATGTATCAGGATCCTGTCGTCCGCGAACAGGAGATTAAGAACATGGCTACAGCCTACGAGACTCTCGCCGAGGAGATCCTTCCCCAACTGAGAAGATCAAAATTCATTATCGACGTTGACCTTGTAGGTCTCGATGACGAAGAGATCCGTGCAGCAATCAAGGGTGATGCTTCAGTACTCAGCCTCGAGCAGATGCTCTACGCTGCCACACTGACTGAAGACCCTGATGAGATGCTCAAGTACTACGAGATGGCTGCCGAGAAAGAACCTAAGGACTATCGCGTGTGGAACAACATCGGATGGGTTTACCTGAGCCAAGGCAAAGGCGAAGAGGCTGTGGTAGCCCTGGAAAAAGCCAAGGCTCTGAAGAATGATGACGTTGTAAAGAACAATTTGGGCTATGCCGCTCTTGTCCAAGGTGACGTCAAAGCTGCTTCCGAGTATTTCAACTCGATGTCTGCCGCCACTCCCGAATCTAAATTCGGCCTTGGTACCATCGCTATCCATGAAGGCAATTACGACCAGGCTGTCAATATGCTCGGCGACAAGCCCACAATGAATCTTGCTCTTGCACAGCTTCTGAAGGGTGACGTCAACAAAGCTAAAACAACCATGGGATCTGCCAAACTTTGTTGGTGCGGTGCTCCTTCATACTTAAATGCTGTCATTGCAGCACGCCTCGACGATAAGGACGGCGTTCTCAACGGTCTCCGCGAAGCTATAGGCTACAACTCAGACTGGAAGAACTATGCCAGGACTGATCTCGAGTTTGCCAAGTTCTTTATGGATGACACATTCAAGTCTGTTACCCAGTAACAAGGCTATATAATCATAAAGCCCCGTTTGCCGCAAGGCAGACGGGGTTTTTTTTATCTCTTGACGCTGACCCTGCCTGTCAGTTCCCAAAGAACTATCCCGGCGCTGACAGCAACATTGAATGAATGCTTGGTGCCATACTGCGGTATCTCTATGCAGACATCGGAGAGATCAACCACCTCGTCACTCACCCCCCTGACCTCATGCCCGAACACCAGCGCATACTTTCTCCCGGCTTCAGCAGTGAACCGGTCAAGAGGAAGAGCCTCATCCGCCTGCTCCACAGAGACAATGGCATATCCTGCTGCCTTCAGCTCCCTGACCGCCTCAGCAGCACTGTCAAAATACCTCCAGGCAACCGATTCAGTGGCTCCCAGCGCCGTTTTATGTATATCCCTGTGGGGAGGAGTGGCAGTGATACCGCAGAGATAAACAGCCTCCACAAGAAAGGCGTCAGCCGTGCGGAATATCGATCCCACATTGTTCAGACTTCGTACATTGTCGAGCACAATGATGAAGGGCGACTTGACAGAGGCCCTGAATTCCGTAACACTTTTACGGTTAAGCTCATCATTGGAAAGCTTCCTCATTCAGAACAATTTTAGCGAAATTAATTATAAAAAAAGAGTAAATTACATACCTGATTGCGAAGAGACAATATTACCCCTTATCACATAACTTATCATGAATATTCACGAATACCAGGGAAAGTCCATACTGCAGGCCCACGGAGTACAGGTGCAGGAAGGATTTGTGGCTGAGACAGCTGAACAGGCAAAGCTCATAGCTGAAGAGCTACAGAAGAAATTCGGAACAGAAATCTTCGTCGTAAAGGCCCAGATCCATGCCGGTGGCCGGGGCAAGGGCGGAGGGGTGAAGATAGCCCGCTCACCCCAGGAGACAGCCGAGGTGGCCTCGCGCATACTGGGCATGACACTTGTAACACATCAGACCGGCCCGGAAGGGAAGGTGGTAAGAAAGGTGCTTATAGCCCAGGATGTATATTATAAGGGTGAATCGGACATACAGGAGTTTTACCTGTCTGTGCTTCTTGACAGGAAAAGGTCTGCCTTCGTTGTTATCTACTCCACCGAAGGAGGCGTGGATATAGAGGAGGTAGCTGCCAAAAAACCGGAGGCAATCTTTACCGAAGTAGTTGACTCCTCATGCTGCCTGCATGAATTCCAGATGAGGACCATAGCCTCCAATTTGGGCCTTAACGGCAAGGCTTACAGGGAGATGACCCGTTTCATTAGCGGTCTGTGGGATGCCTTCATCAATTCCGATGCATCAATGATGGAGATCAATCCTCTCCTGAAAACAAGTGATGACAGGGTGCTGGCCGTTGACTGCAAGGTCTCCCTGGATGATAACGCACTGTACCGCCACCCGGAGCTGGCTGCCATGCGTGACCTTACAGAGGAGGATCCCACAGAGGTGGAGGCCTCTGCCAGCAACCTGAACTATGTAAAACTCGACGGCGATGTGGGATGCATGGTTAACGGCGCCGGCCTGGCAATGGCAACAATGGACCTGATACAACTCTCGGGAGGCAGACCGGCAAACTTCCTTGATGTGGGTGGCGGCGCAAATCCAAAAACAGTGGAGGCCGGTTTCAGGATAATACTCAAGGACCCGAATGTCAGGGCCATACTTGTCAATATCTTTGGCGGGATTGTCAGGTGTGACCGCGTGGCATCAGGTATAATAGAGGCATACAAAACCATCGGCGATATCAGCGTACCCGTAATAGTGAGGCTCCAGGGCACCAATGCCATCGAGGCAAAGGAGCTCATTGACAGCTCGGGGCTGAAGGTGATTGCTGCATCAACCTTCACCGATGCTGCCGAAAAAGTAAGGGCGGCACTGGTTTAACTGCACAATAAGACCTTCGTTGATAAAATCTGACCGGCGAGCCGGTCCTTGCGACCATTTATTTATAATTTGGCAGCACATCCGGTATGCAAAAAGAGTACGCAGATATTGTAATTCCTGTTGCCGTTAGCGGCAGCTACACTTATGGCATACCTCAGGAGCTGAGAGGTGACCTGAGACGCGGCAGCATCGTGACCGTTCCCTTTGGGCAGAGCAGCAATGCAACGGGCCTGGTGATAAGCATCCACAGTACCCCTCCGGAAGGGTTTACCCCAAAGGAGATAACCGCATTGCTGCCGGAAGAGGCATCGATCAATGATCGTCTGGTTGATTTTATCCTCTGGATATCAGATTACTACATGGCTTATCCCGGAGAGGTGATGAAGGCTGCGATTCCATCGGCTGACGATCTGCCGGGAGTAAAGGTGGCGAGAAGGAAAAGGAGCGGCAAGAAAGCAGCCGGCGTAGAAGTGATCATGCCTGCCAGCCTGAATGATGTACAGTCCGGGGCGTACAACACTATCAGAGAACTTTTCAGTGACCACGAGGCAGTGCTGCTGCATGGTGTAACCTCCAGCGGGAAGACGGAGATTTATATCCACCTTATGCAGGAGCAGCTTGCTAAGGGCAGACAGGTTCTTTACATGCTGCCTGAGATAGCCCTGACAACCCAGATCATCGAACGTCTTCAGCGGCACTTCGGAGACTCCATAGGGGTCTTTCACTCCCGTCTGACCCCGGCAGCACGCCGTGAGGTCCGGAGAAAAGTCAGTGACGGCACCCTCAGCGCA
The DNA here is from genome assembly GCA_046260645.1 of Bacteroidales bacterium. Lineage (GTDB taxonomy): Bacteria > Bacteroidota > Bacteroidia > Bacteroidales > VadinHA17 > SR-FBR-E99. The sequence continues at coordinate 7,433 of JBHEOU010000020.1, forward strand.
GTCCTGGGCGTCAGGTCTTCTCTCTTCCTTCCCTTCAGGGACCTCGGACTGATCATCGTTGATGAAGAACATGATTCATCATATAAGCAGTTTGACCCGGCGCCCCGGTATCATGCCCGTGACGCCGCCATGGTGCTCTCACGGATCCATGGTGGCAGAACCCTGCTGGGGTCAGCCACACCCTCGCTTGAGAGCTATCATAACGCCTCTGCCGGCAGGTTCGGGTTTGTTGAGCTGATGACCCGCTACGGTGATGTCATGATGCCGGAGATGATCGTCGCTGACACACGTTCGTCAGGCAGGAAGACGAAGATGGTCTCACACTTTTCTCCCCGACTCATTGAGGCCATTGAGGAGGCGCTGGGCAAGAACGAACAGGTTATACTCTTCCAGAACAGGAGGGGATTCTCTCCTTACCTGATGTGCCCTGATTGCGGATGGGTGCCAGGGTGTACTAGCTGCTCCGTCAGCTATACATATCACAAGAGCATACGCAAAATGGTCTGCCACTACTGCGGCAGGAGCGTGAAGCTGCCGTCAGCATGCCCGGAGTGCGGATCGGAAGCCCTGACAACAAAAGGATTCGGCACTGAGAAGATCGAAGAGGAGATCAGGCTGATCTTCCCTTCAGCCAGGGTGGCAAGGATGGATCAGGATACAACACGAAAGAGAAGCGCCTCATCGGAGATACTGTCTGACTTCGCTGCCGGCGCCACAGACATCCTTATCGGAACACAGATGATATCCAAGGGGCTTGACTTCGAGAGGCTGACGGTGGTGGGGATCCTCGATGCCGATAATATGATGCACTTCCCCGATTTCAGGGCCTTTGAGCGCAGCTTCCAGCTGATGGAACAGGTCAGCGGCAGAGCCGGGAGACGCACACGCAGGGGCAAGGTGATCATACAGACGGCCGACCCGTCGCATATCATCCTCCGGCAGGTGCTTAAGCATGACTATAAGGCAATGTGTCGCACACAGCTTGAGGAGAGATCGTTGTTCGGATATCCTCCCTTCACGAAGATTATCAGGCTTTCTGTCCGGCATCGCGACCTGGATGAACTGAATGTGTCAGCAGCACGATTTGCAGAGAGTCTCCGCAAGCAGCTGGGCAGCCATGTGCTGGGACCGGAGTTTCCCGTTATCATGCAGGTACAGAAGTGGTATATCAAGACGATAATGGTCAAGGTAGAAAGCAGCCTCTCACCTTCCAGGGTAAAAGAGGTGGTACGCAAGGCAATGGAGACAGAGATGAAGAAACCAAGGAAGGGCATTCTGCGAATCCATGCTGATGCAGACCCTCAGTGACAACAGTTTCCCCGGAAACGGATCTGTTGAAGATTTTTAAAAACTAAAGTAGTCTGAAATATGATCCTATCGATTGAAAAAACACGCCGGATGGCCAGCGCTGCGGCACTGGCAGCGCTCCTGGTGGTGACACCCGGTGGATGCAGGCAGCAGGAGGTGATCTCCGCAGAGCCTGCCGACCTGGTGAATACACTGATGGGCACCGATTCGGAATACCTGCTCTCGCATGGCAACACCTATCCTGCCGTAGCCCTTCCCTTCGGGATGAATTTCTGGACACCACAGACACGACGTAATGGTGATGGATGGGGATATACCTATGATGATCATAAGATTACCGGTATCAAACAGACACACCAGCCCAGCCCATGGATAAATGATTATGCTGCCTTCTCTCTGATGCCGGTCACGGGCGCCGGACGGATAACAGAGGAAGAGCGCGCCTCGTGGTTCTCACACAAGGCCGAGGAAGCACGGCCCTATTATTACAGTGTCTATATGGCTGATTATGATATCACTGCGGAGGTGACTCCTACTGAGAGGTCAGCCCTGTTCAGGTTTACCTTCCCGGAGAGTGATTCATCGGCAGTGGTTATCGATGCCTTCTCCGGTGGCTCAATGGTGAAGATCATCCCTGAAGAGAGAAAGATCATCGGTTATTGCCGCAACAACCACGGTGGCGTGCCGGAGAACTTCCATAACTACTTCGTGATCATCTTTGACAGGGAGTTCGATTTCTTCTCGGGGTGGGTGGATGGAAAGATCATGCCTGGCAGCACTGAGCAGGAGGGTGATCGTGTGGCAGCGGTGGTTGGCTTCCGGACAGAAAGGGGAGAGCAGGTGTCTGCGAGGGTGGCATCGTCATTCATTTCACACGAACAGGCAGAGCTTAACCTTGAGCGGGAGACCGGGGGCCGCAGCTTTGACACTGTCCGCGATGCCGCCATGGAGATATGGAACAGCGAGCTCGGACGCATCAGGGTGGAGGGCGGCACTGATGACCAGCTGCGCACATTCTATTCAACACTGTACCGCACTATGCTCTTCCCGAGGATGTTTTATGAATATGATGCAGAGGGGAATATCGTACACTATAGCCCGTACAACGGACAGGTACTGCCCGGGCGGCTCTTCACCGACAACGGCTTCTGGGACACATTCAGGGCTGCCATGCCGCTGATAACCCTGCTATACCCTGAGATGAGCTCACACATTATGGAGGGGCTGGTGAACGCCTACCTCGAGAGCGGATGGCTTCCCGAATGGGCTAGTCCCGGACATCGTAACTGTATGATAGGCAGCAACTCCGCCTCTCTCATCGCTGATGCCTACCTGAAAGGCATCCGGGGTTATGAGATTGACACCCTGTGGAATGCAATGGTGAAGAACACAAATGGACACGGTCCAGTTCACTCAGTGGGCAGGTATGGCGCTGAGTACTACAACAGCCTGGGATATGTGCCCTATGATGCAGGCATCAATGAGAATGTTGCACGCACTCTTGAGTATGCCTACGCCGACTGGTGCCTGTGGCGGCTGGCGAAGGAACTGGAAAGGCCTCAGGAGGAGGCTGAACTATATGCAAAAAGGTCTCAGAACTACAGGAATGTTTTCGACAGTGAACGTTTGCTGATGAGAGGAAAGAACCTTGACGGATCATTCCAGTCGCCTTTCAGCCCCTACAAGTGGGGCGACGCCTTCACCGAGGGGAACAGCTGGCATTACTCCTGGAGCGTGTTTCATGATGTGGCAGGTCTGGCAGACCTGATGGGCGGAGCGGAGACGATGGCACAGATGCTCGACTCGGTCTTCGTGGTGCCGCCCCTGTTTGATGATTCCTATTATGGGTTTCCCATACATGAGATACGGGAGATGCAGATCATGAACATGGGCAACTACGCTCATGGTAACCAACCGGTGCAGCATATGATCTACCTCTACAAATACACCCCGGAGCCGTGGAAAACGGAGATGAGGGTCAGGGAGGTGATGGATAAGCTTTATAACTATACTCCCGATGGCTATTGCGGTGATGAAGACAACGGACAGACATCGGCATGGTATGTCTTCAGCGCCCTTGGTTTTTACCCTGTCACCCCCGGGACGGGCGAGTATGTACTGGGCTCGCCCCTCTTCCGTAAGGCCACGCTCACCTTCGCGGACGGTAAAGAACTGGTGATAAGTGCTCCGGAGAACAACAGGGAAAATATTTATGTGAAAGAAGCCCGTCTGAATGGCAAGCTATTGGATGTCAATTATGTCAGGCACGAACAACTCACGGCCGGCGCAACGCTGAAATTCACCATGAGCCATGAGCCGGAACGGGAGAGAGGCGTCAGCCAGTCAGTCCGGCCTTATTCAATGAGCAGTCACAAGGAATAAAACTAATAACGCAGACAGCCACCATGACCACACTCAGTTTCAGCGGGATCTTCCCGCCACTGCCAACATCATTTGACAAAGATGAGAACCTGTTGCCGGATAAGATCAAGTTCAATATCGAGAAGCTTTCACGCTATGATCTTTCCGGTTTTCTGATCCTGGGCTCCAACGGTGAGCAGGTTATGCTCTCTGAAGAGGAGAAGATTGTCGCCATTGAGGCTGCCCGCGAGGCGATGCCCCCGGGCCGGATCTTGCTCGCCGGTACCGGATGCCAGTCGACACGCGAGACCATCACCCTGACCAGGGCTGCCGCGGCTGCTGGAGCGGATGCCGTACTGGTCCTCAACCCTTTCTATTACAAGGGCAACATGAATCAGGGGGAGCTGGTGAGGCACTATTTTGACGTGGCTGATGCCTCGCCCGTACCGGTGCTGGTCTATAACATGCCGGCCAATACCGGTGTGGACATGACGGCGCGTATGATCATCACCATGGCTGAGCATCCTAATATCGTCGGTCTGAAGGAGTCTGGAGGCAATGTGGTGAAGATGGGAGAGGTACTTGGCAATTCAAAGCCCGGTTTCCAGGTGCTCGCCGGCGGGGCGGGGTTCCTGCTGCCGGCACTGGCCATGGGGGCCGCCGGAGGGATCCTCGCAAGCGCCAACATAGCGCCGGGACACTGCATCGAAATTTATGATGCATTCATGGCTGGTGACCTTACCCGGGCAAGGGATCTGCAGCACTCAATAATAGCCCTCAACGCCGCCGTGACAGCACGGTGGGGCGTCCCGTCACTTAAGGCTGCAATGGATCATCTGGGCCTCTACGGCGGACATGTGAGAAGACCGCTACTGCCGCTCAATGAGGAGATAAAAAAACAGCTGGTTGAGATGATGGATGAAAAGAGACTTAATCTGTATAAAGAAAATTAATAAAAGATCATGAAAGGTCGAAAACTATTGATGATACCCGGTCCCATAGAGTTTGAACCGGCAGTAATGATGGCTGTAGGAATGCCGACAACCAGCCATGTGGCACCTGATTTTATTGAGTCGTTCGGCCATGCCCTGGAGATGATGAGAGAGGTGTGGCTGGCCCCTTCCGGGCAGCCTTTCATTATAGCCGGCAGCGGAACCCTCGCCATGGATATGGCGGGTGCGAACCTGGTTGAGCCGGGCGACAGAGCCCTGGTTATCTCCACCGGTTACTTCGGTGAGAGGTACGCCGAACTGCTGAGGCGCTACGGTGCTGAGGTTACCATGCTTGCTGCGGAGACAGGTAGTGTGGTGAGTATCAAAGCGGTGGAGGAGGAGCTCATGCGCTCAAAATACAAATTAATGACATTCACACATGTTGATACATCCACGGCAGTGAGGGTTGATCCGGAGCCTCTGGGAGCGCTGGGGGAAAAGCATGGTGTAATCACCGTGCTTGACGGCGTCTGTTCCGTGGCCGGCGAAAAGATCAGGCAGGAGGAGTGGAAGATTGATGTGGTGCTAACCGCCTCACAAAAGGCTGTGGGAGTACCCCCCGGGCTGGCGCTGATGGTCGTTTCAGGGCGGGCAATCGAAGCATGGCAGAAGAGGAAAAGTCCGGTGGGAAGCTATTACAGCGACTGGACACACTGGCTGCCGGTGATGAAAGCCTATGAGGCTAGACGTGCGGCCTATTTCGGAACACCGGCAGTGAACCTGGTTACTGGCCTTGAGGTGAGCCTGGGGATGATACTGAAAGAGGGTATGGAGGCACGCTTCAGGAGGCACAGTGAAAGGGGTGCCACCTTCCGGACAGCGATGCAGGACCTGGGCCTGAAGATGATACCCGTAAGTGAGGAGGTGAGCGCAAACACCCTCTCTGCACCCTTCTATCCTGAAGGGGTCAGAAGTGGAGACTTCATGAAAGTCATCGCATCATCGGAGGTGATACTGGCAGGCGGATTGCTGCCCGGACTAAAGGACAACTATTTCAGGGTAGGTCATATGGGCTCAGTGACCGAAGGTGACATCCTGACAACGGTTGCAGCCATAACCGGAGCCCTGGCCGCGTGTGGTCACAGGCGAGGCTAAAATTCATTTCCCGGGTGGGAGCCAGAGAGCCATCAGACATAGGCTGTCTTATAAAGACTGATACCCGTCGTTTTCCAATATCTGAAGTATCCTTCTCCGCTTGGCGATGAGGTCGGTCAGTTCTGTGAGCATATCGGAACTGACCCTTCCCGCCATTGGTAAAACATACTTCTCCGTCTGGTCAAGATACCCTGAGATTCTCTGTTCTGTCTGAATGTCGCGGTGAAGGTCGGTAAGATTGCTGATCCTGTCAGCGCACTTGAGCAGCAGCGCATTATCCGAACCCTTATCCAGCACCCGCTGGAGATACTCTGACTTGGTCTCCTCTTTTCGCCTGGTCACCTCAAGTACGAGCTCCACCACCGCTGTCCCGTCACTGTCTATCCACCTTATCTCATCAACCTGTGTCTCGGGCAGATCTTCAAGCAGATCGTGCAGGAGCGATGCTTTCAGGAGCACACCGTTGTCGTAGAACTTATAGTCGAGTAAGATCCCCAGTGTTGAGAAGCAGTGTCGGAACTGGTTCCCGCCGACCTCCCTCTCGACGCCAATGAGGGCTGTCGCCTTAAGTATGTATGGTGCAAGGACCAGGTTCCTGAGGTTTTCGAGTGCGGTCATAGGTGTCATTATAAAACTTTAAAAATAAAAAATCCTGCAGACCGCAAAGGGTATGATGCGGCACTATTTATAAACACTGTTTTCACATTTTTAAAAGAGTGCATAATAACATGCACACCCTTTTTATTATTGACACCCGTGAACTTATTGGCCTATCTTTGCATTTCTCCTGATATAAGTGTCACGAAATGTCTGAAGCATCCGGCAAGATACCCACAGGTTCAGGACTGAAACAACTGGCCAAGCTCTACAGGTTCCTGAGGCCGTACAGACTGAAGTTCGGACTCGGGCTGCTGTTCCTGTTGCTATCCACGGCGGCAAGCCTTATGTTCCCCAAGCTCCTGGGTGACATGGTTGATATAGCAAACAGGGGTATGGTCATTGCGGAGATTCACCGCACCGGATTTCTGCTGCTGGCTATTCTTACGGGTCAGGCTCTCTTTTCATACACCCGTACCAGGCTTTTTGTCTATGTGACCGAGAAGACTCTCGCCTCCATCAGGCAGCATATATATAACCACCTGATCAGGCTGCCGATGTCATTTTTCTCATCGCGGCGGGTTGGGGAGCTCAACAGCCGGATCTCGTCTGACATATCGCTTCTGCAGGATTCGCTCACAAACACCCTGGCTGACCTGCTCTCACAGATGCTGGTCATTGTGGGAGGCATAACCCTTATGATGATCAGTTCATTCAGGCTGACTATATTCACACTTGCCATCATCCCGGCCATATCACTCATGGCCTTTTTCTCAGGGAGGGCTATCCGCCGCTATTCAAGGAAGGCACAGGCTTTTGTTGCCGAATCGAATACTATTGTGGAGGAGACACTGCAGGGTATTCAGAATGTGAAGGCATTTACCAATGAGCCTTTTGAAAGCACCCGCTACCGGCAGAAAACAGAGGAGGTGGCAAAGACAGGTATCAAGGGCGGAAAGTACCAGGCAGCGATCTCATTCATTGTGCTGGGCTTCTTTGTCTCCATGGCTGCTGTCATCTGGAAGGGAGCAACTATGATAGCCGGCGGACAGATGGAGGC
>JBHEOU010000200.1:0-3334 GCA_046260645.1 Bacteroidales bacterium
CATCACGATGGCGTTTGCTCACGACATCTTGTGGAACGAAAGAAAAATCTCGCGCATGACACACGGGAGTGAGTGACTTGCCACGTCGGGGTCCCAGCCCTTAGCACAGGAGGCTGTTCCGGACACTTGCAGACCATATGCATGACAACTCGGTGATCGTGATCCATATTCCTCACCCGAGGGCGCTTGACTACATAAGGACTACCGATCCCGAACAGATGCAGATAATTGACCAGTCGGTGGAAGCGGACACCCTCCTCGGTGATGCCTATGACAGCGGACTGACGCTGATCAGTTATAACTCATATTCCTTGTTCGACAGGGAGCATGATTATGCAGTCATCAGCCTCAGGAAGAAAAATGCGGTGACCCTCTCCCCTCTCCCGAAGCGGGCCATAATAGCCAGGAAGCTTCTCTCCAGAACCAGGTTTCTTATAAACAGGCTCCGACCCTTTTAAAATGAAGGAAAAGATCCTTTATATCTATCCTGAACCGTCAACATTCATTCAAAAGGATATCAATTTCCTTTCAGAAAAATATGAGGTAATTGTACCCGGGCATACCTGGAAGTCGAAGTTTGCCACACCGCTGAATTTCCTGAAGCAGCTTGTTTTTTTCACCTCCCACCTTCGGCGGTCAAAGTCCGTTTTTATAATGTTCGGAGGGTACTGGTCATTTCTGCCTGCGCTTCTTGGAAGGATAACCGGGACACCTGTCTATATAATCCCCGGGGGGACAGACTGTGTCTCCTTCCCTTCGCTAAGATACGGGAGCCTTCGGAAGCCTGTGATGAGAACCTTTATCAGGTGGTCGTTCCGGCTCTGTACCGGGTTACTCCCGGTTGACGGGTCGCTCGTGAAAAGCGATTACGGGTATCACTACGGAAGTGGGCACTCCATGCAGGGATACAAGCATTTCTTTCCGGAGATAAGTACCCCATTCAGGGTGATCAATAACGGCTTTGACCCGGACTTTTTTGTCTCTGACCCGGATACCAAGTTAAGTGACACCTTCATCGCCGTTGCATCAGTGACCAGCATGATGAGGATACGGGTTAAGGGGATCGATCTCCTGGTTTTCCTTGCCAGAGAGTTCAGCCACTGCTCATTCAGGGTCATCGGGATATCGGATGATATCATTCAGCAGCTCGGTCCCATTCCGCCAAACGTAACGATGCACCCCTTTATGCCGAAGGAAAAGTTCAGGAGTTTCCTTGCCGAAAGCCAGTTTGTACTGCAGCTTTCAGTCTCGGAAGGATTTCCCAATGCCCTTTGTGAGGCTATGTTATGCCACTGCATACCGGTAGGATCTGCAGTCGGGGGTATTCCGGGTATTATCGGAGATACCGGGTTTGTTGTCAGCAGCCCGGATAAAGACTATCTGAGGAGAAGATTTGAGGAGATACTTGGTACGGATAGCGAGAAGCGCCGTGAGCTGGGCCTGAAAGCACGGCATCAGATAGCGGAAAACTTCCATATCTCAAAGCGTAAAGAGGCTTTTTTTGAGGTTTTGGAAAACGGCCTTGGGGAGGCCTGAATTCTACAATACTGTAAGGCCTACAACCTATATATTAATATTGCCTATTGCCTTCTCTGACTGAAGACTGAAGACTGAGGACTGAATCTACTTTCCAATAATAAAATTCGACGGCAGTGTCACGGTGGTGCCGAACTGGTAAACCAGCTTACGGGCGGTGCAGAGGGTCTCATCACCCATGCTTACCCTGAACCCGGCCACATCAGGCACCCTGTAATAGAGCCTGTCACGTGATGCGAGATCCTTCTGAGAAGTGACCGGCATGACCACAAGTTTGAGCTCCCCGGTCTTGCCTGAGGGCGTCATCTCAATTTGCACCGGGAGGCCTCCGGCCCCGCCGGCAGTCAACACGCCCCTGCTATCTGAGAAACTGAATATAACTGTCCGTTTGCCTGCCATTGAAAGGTCAGGCGTGAGCCAGATGCGGAAGTGCTTAGTCTCCGACCATGTCTTGCCGGCAAAGAGCGCCGTGTATTCGCGTTCCAGTCTGTTTATCTCATTTATTGCGGCACCGTCCTGGGGGAAGATATTCGTCTCGCCGGTGAGTATCATTTGCCTTCCTTCCCGCAGCTCGAGCAGCCTGTCTGCCGCTTCCCTTGCCTCCTCCTCAACCGTCATGCCCTGCTTTTTCTGAACAAGATAGGGCACGCGGATAAATGCGGTATCTGCCTTGATTACCCTGTAGGCTGTGTCGGTCATTGTAGAGACATAATCATATGCACCCCTGTCAGGGAACATAAGGCCACGGATGTCAGTTCCCTGCTGCAGATTTGAGTGTCCTGTGCGGACGTAGATATCCGGGTTTATGTCGAGTATCAGGCCATTCTCTTTCAGGGCCAGGAGATTGGTCTGCATCAGGGTTGTGCCCTGGATGACATAAAACTGTGCAGGGTCAAGCTCCTCTATAGCATTGATTCTCACATCAGTGAGGGTCCAGGTCTCGTTCCCGGCAGAAATTACGTTGTCGAGCCCTATCATCTCCCTGGCATAACCTGCAAACGGACCCGGTATCTCGGTCCGCTTTTCAGCAATGACATCAAATTCCAGCACCGTCTGTGGCAGGGCATAGACTATGCTCCCTTCTGTCACCCTGACCTCCCCGCCCAGGGGGAGAACTACAATGTCGCTGTCTCTGTTATTGTTCGTTACTGAGCATCCGCCGGTGATTGCCAATAAAACCCCTGATATGATAATTGTAAATCTTTTCATCTCTTATATTTATAGGTACATGCTGAAGCTGCTGAACTGCGTTTCACGAAAAGCCCTGCCAATATTCATCAGAATATCTCCGGCTATAACTGACTCCTCCGAGTGTATTCTCAGGGCCACGTCGCCTGCCACCCCGTGAAGGTAGACTCCTGCAACTGCTGCGTTGGCAGGGTCATAACCCTGTGCCAGCAGTGCGGCAATCATACCTGTCAGCACGTCGCCGCTGCCACCGGTGGCCATGCCCGGGTTGCCCGTACTATTGAAGTAAACCTCCCCTCCGGGCAGGGCAACGGAGGTATGGGCGCCTTTAAGAACGACGATGCAATTATGCCTGGCTGCGAACTCCCGCTGCTCTTCCAGAAGCAGGTAGTCCTTGCTTTCTGTTCCGGCAAGCCGACGGAACTCTCCGGGATGAGGTGTCAGCACTGTACCGGGTGGAACCAGATCAAGCATCTCCCTGTTTCGGGCTATGATATTAAGTGCGTCGGCATCAAGCACAAGTGGGATGGTGGCCGTCTCAAGCAACGTCCTTAACACCCCGGCGGTGTCAGGGTCTGTGCCCAGTCCCGGGCCTACGCCTGCCGCATCG
>JBHEOU010000201.1:0-3333 GCA_046260645.1 Bacteroidales bacterium
ATAATCTCACCAAATCACATAATATTAAGTTTTTGATTGAGGTCTTTATTTAATTGCTATTTTTAACGGTTCAAAAACGCAAAAGTCATATGCAGTTTTTCAAGCCGTTAGATACAGGCAATGATGAGGAAAAAAAGACTCCAGCTACAACGGAGAAAGTTAAATGTCTTATAGTAGGCTCTGGTCCAGCCGGTTATACGGCGGCTATTTATACTGCGAGGGCTAACCTCGGACCGGTAATGTATACTGGTTTGCAGCAGGGAGGTCAGCTTACCACGACAACCGATGTTGAGAATTACCCTGGGTATCCTGACGGTGTTACCGGACCCGAGATGATGGAAGATTTCCGTAAGCAGGCTGAGAGGTTTGGCACTGACATCAGGCTTGGTACAGCAACCTCAACAGATTTCTCCGGCAAACCCCTAAAGGTCACCTTCGACAATAGCATCGAGATACATGCCGAAACCGTCATCATAGCCACGGGCGCTACGGCAAAATACCTTGGTATACCTGCTGAGACGAAGTATGCCGGCATGGGGGTCTCTGCCTGCGCCACCTGTGACGGATTCTTTTATAAGGGAAAGGATGTCGCTGTTGTCGGAGGGGGTGACACAGCCTGCGAGGAGGCAACTTATCTCGCCGGTATGTGCAAGAAGGTCTACATGGTGGTCAGGCGCGACGTGTTTCGTGCCAGCATAGCCATGCAACAAAGGGTGATGAATACTCCTAACATAGAGATACTGTGGAACTGCCAGGTTGAGGATCTATTCGGCACCCAGGGTGTTGAGGGGGCGGTGGTTGTTCGTCAAAAAGGAACTCCTGAAGAGGAGAAGTTCAACATAAAAATTGAGGGATTCTTTCTTGCCATTGGCCATACTCCGAATTCGGATATATTCAAGCCATGGCTTGAGACGGATGAGACAGGATATATAATCACGGAGCCGGGCTCCACACGTACACGCGTGCCGGGTGTGTTCGCCTCAGGCGATGTGATGGACCATGTTTACAGGCAGGCGGTGACGGCGGCCGGCAGCGGATGCAGGGCTGCAATAGATGCAGAGAGGTATCTCGCCGAAAAGGTTTTAGAAAAAGTATAATAAACAAGGGGAAAAACATACGCTGACCATGCGGAATTTCAAGAAAACTTTTCATATCAATGCCGAACCTTCAGATATCTATTCGGCACTGACAAATCCATATACCATCGAACTTTGGTCGGGCTATCCGGCCGTCATGCCTTCAAGGGCAGGAGAGGAGTTCAACATGTGGGACGGGGATATCTGCGGGAAGATTATAGACCTCGTGCCGGACCAGAAAGTAGTTCAGGAATGGTATTTCGGAGACAGGGAGGTAGACTCACAGGTGACAATCACAATAGCTGGCAATGGCGGTAACACTGCCGTCACGGTTGTGCACACCAACATACCGGTTGAAGATTTCAAGAACATTTCTGAAGGCTGGAATGAGTATTACATGGGTGCTATAAAACGCTTCTATAACCCTAACTTCTGACGACTCAGGATATCCCTGACATCTTCAAGCCCCCCGACTATCAGTCCGGATATGCCTGTATAGCATTTGGTAACTGATTTCAGGGAAACTTTCTCAGCCCATCGTGGCAGCCAGTTGAGCATTTCTGTATTGATGAAGGCAAGCAACTCCTTTCTTATCTTCTCCCTGATTTCGAGGTCATCTTCAGTCAGGTATTTTTCTATCAACAGGTTTGTAAAAAGCAGTTCAATACCGAGGTGGTCAGGTTCAAGGCCGTCATCTACGGCTCTGCTGTATCCGTAGCGGCTGTATAGCTGTGTCAGGGAGCGGTGGTGCTCCTCGGTTGTGGTGCCGCTGTCACTCCAGTGCGAAGCGGCAGGGTAAGCCTCAGCCTCACTGTCGCGTGACAGAAGTGCCCCGTAGTTAGCGGTAACGGTATGGTTACATTCCTGTTTGAAAGGGCATGGCGACTTAAGGAGTCTGCTTGCCTGCCCGAATCTGTCGTTATGACTCTCCACAGGCAGGTTTCTCAGCATTCCTGCATCACAGAGGTGCGGCAGCCCGCTTTCTCCCGGAGTCATTGAAACTGATCCCCCGAGAAACAGGAAAAGTGCGGTGTATGCCTGTAATAGCTCGTCGGGGGTATTTACGGTATTTATGTTTCCGGTCATCAGTTACATCGGCTCCTTTACACCAATTAACGTGATGCCGGGGATAATGTTCAACCCTGCCAATTTCAGTCACCAATCTTCAGTCACCAGTCTTCAGTCTTTATCGATAATTGCTGACTGCCGGCTGTGGACTGAGGACTGAGGACTGAGGACTGAGGACTGAAGACTGAGGACTGAAGACTGAGATTAGACGGCAGTCATCAATCATCAATCTTTGACGGGACTGGCTTCCAGAGACCTCTCTTTTGCTTCCTGGCCTTTTCAGCCAACCTGACGAATTCGTCGGCATACCTGACGTTGGGAGGCATGGTCATGACTGTGGCGTAGCCTCTCTTAACCAGGTCGGCGTTGACAAAAGTGCCGTCATCAAGGTATACATAGGCCAGTGTCCGGCCGTAACGGTCGTATCGCGAGACATCAAACTCAAGCCTGACCTTTCGTCCATCAAGGAGTTGTGCCAGGTAGCCTGATGATTCGGAGCCGAAATAGCTCTTCAGTTTCCTCCCGCTGTTGCGGGGCTCGGGGGCATCTACGCCTATAAGCCTTATCTTCAGTCCTTCCAGGCTGTCGTCATCAATCCAGAAGGTATCGCCGTCGACTACCCTTGTGACGGTGTACCACTTCACCCCGGCATGTTTCGCAGGGGCGGTTTGACCGGAGACTGCAGGCTGCAGGGCTGCGAGAATAGTCAGGAGCTGTATGGTCTTTTTCCAGAGCATTACCAGGCGTTAAAATCGGCCAATGAATTCAAGGGTCAGCTTGTCGGTATGGATAGGCAAAAGACTCTTGAAGTAGTTTTCATAGTGAAATTAATTAGCATGAAGCAGCGGAGCAGTAAACAAGTGAATAAGCAAATCAACTACTTATACTCTCCGGGGAGGATACGCAGTTTGGTTGCCTGTTCAAAGGCATATCCTATCCTCAGCAGTTTTTCTTCCTCAAAGGGTCTGGCAATGAATGTGATGCCGGCGGGGGCTCCATTATCCCTATAGCCCATCGGAACGGTGAGGCATGGGTGGAACGCCGCGGCGGCAGTGCCCGCATTGCGGTTATTGACAGACAGGATCACATCAAGCTGCAACTCTGTCATCGGCTTGTCAAAATAGCGCACCCCTTCTTCATGAAGTCGCTTCTTTAACTCAAGCACCTGTTCAGGCGTGATATCCAGGGC
>JBHEOU010000202.1:0-1198 GCA_046260645.1 Bacteroidales bacterium
TCGGCTGATACAAGAAGTGTAAAGATAAAACCTGCGCTGAGCAGCAGCATTATTCCAAGAGTGGCCTTCCCTATTATTACTTTCATCTTCTGACGGTTTCTTAAGAAACCGCAATAATAGTGATTTTATTGCGTACCGGAAAGCAAAAGAATTAGCAGATGGAGAATGGTCAGAATTTGAAGAAGAAGCCCGACCAGACACCAAGCGAATAGGGTTTGTAGAAGGCTCCGTAGATGTCGCTGATCGGTGTCACGTAGTATTTGAAGACAGGCTCAAGGTTGAAGGAGATCTTTGACGAGATGTTATACTCCATACCCAGTCCGAGCTGGCTGCTAAGGTTATGAATATTGATTCCCTCCGTATGACCTACCGTGACCATGTCTGATCCTGTCCCGGTGTAAGCCATGTTATCTACCAGCAGTCCGTATGCAAATCCACCCGAGAGGTTCAGTCCCAGTCTGCTGTCGATAACCTTGTAACGCAGCATCAGAGGCAGCTCAAGGTAGCGGAACACCTGCTGGATATCATCGCCAATCTGCGTCAGCTGGTACTTTGAGGGGTCGGCACCCTGGACGAGTGTTCCTACTCTCGCCTGTTTGTCAGTCAGGTAGAGGTCAGTATTGCCTGACAGGATCAGCCCGGAGGCTGTCTCAACACTGTATAGATAACTGGACTTGACGGCATAGAAACCAGAGAGCCCGGCGAACACGTCCACGCCGGTAATTGTTTGCCCTATGGAAGACAGGCCTATACCCGACTGAATGGTCAGGCGGTCTGAAAGCTTGTATCCGAATGTCAGTCCTGTGGTATATGCTGGTCTTGATTTTTCACCGTTCATCAGCTCGGAGAGCCTCATATCCTCTGCTCCGGGAGAGAACCCCATGGTGGGTGACAACGAGGCGCCCACAAGAAAGCGCTGGGTAACTGCATCCGGGGTGCCAGGTGTAAGTATCAGTGTATGAACTTCATCCCCTCCGGTCAGCCTGCCTGAGGCTATCACCGTGATATCATCCCCGGAAACAGGCAGTGATCTGTCCTCATTCCCATTTGCAAGATTCACGTCTGCATAGGCAAGGAGCCTCATCGGTTCTTCTGCCGGCACAATTAGCATCTTCTCGTTTACGCGGTCATTTGCGGATGATGGTATGGTTACTGCTGCAGGAGGAATGTTGGCATTGACTGCGACAGAGGTTGAAGC
>JBHEOU010000202.1:1236-3319 GCA_046260645.1 Bacteroidales bacterium
TTTTTCAGTCCGTTCCGGAATACAATGTCAATATTTGGCTCCCTTTCAAACATTTACCAATCTTCTTGTGACACCCGTAAGTATCATCACTTTCTTCTGAAGTATGTCCCTCGCCCTTGAGAGATTCGATTTGCTTGTACCTTCAGAGATACCGAGCATCTCACTGACCTCCTTGTGGGCATATCCTTCAATGGCGTACAGGTTAAAGACCATTCTGTACTTGGGAGGCAGCTCCATTATCATATTCAGGAGATCGTAAGCTTCAAGCCCGGCAAAGTCATCGGTGTCGGGGTCGGCTTCCGGTTCGGTCACCTCGTCAATGTCGTCGACGCGGCTCAGGTAATGCCGGCTACGGTATCTCTCAAGAGCAGTGTTAACGATGATCCTCCTCATCCATCCTTCAAAAGAACCTTCATGGCTGAAGCGCGACAGGTTTTCAAAAATCTTTATAAAACCCTCCTGCAGGACATCCCTTGCCTCTTCCGTATTACCTGCATACTGAAGGCAAACGGCATAAAGTTTAGGGGCGTACCTGCGATAGAGCAGTTCCTGGTCGCGCCTGCTGCCTGACAAGCAGCCGTTAATTATGTCTTTCTCTTTATGCAAACCCGGCATTTAGACGAGTTATAAAGATAAGAAATAAAATCTGAGCTTGTCAATAGATTGATGCTAAAAAAGGGGTAAAGGTTGCGTTAAAAGTATAATTTATGCTTGCCGTCAGCCGTGTATTGCCTCTCCAAGTGCAGCAGCCGCGGCCTCCATGATCCCCTCCGACATGGTCGGGTGAGGATGGATGCTGAGCATAAGATCATGGGCAGTGGCCCCCATCTTTCTTGCCACAACAATGGATGAGATCATCTCAGTGACATTCATTCCTATCATATGACCGCCTATCAGCCTGTCGTCAGCGGCGTTAAACACCAGCTTCACGAATCCTTCGCGGGCACCTGCCGCGGAGGCCTTTCCTGAAGCCATGAACATGAACTTGCCGGTTTTAGTTTCGATGCCGGCTGCCTTTGCGGCCTCCTCTGTCATACCGCAAGACGCCACCTCGGGAGTGGTGTAGGTGCATCCGGGAATATTCGTGTAATCAACCGGTTCAGGATCTTTGCCAGCTATCTTCTCAACGCAGACAATCGCTTCGGCTGACGCAACATGAGCCAGCGCCGGTCCGGGGACCACGTCACCGATGGCATACACCCCCTTTGCTGTGGTCCGGAAAAATTCATCCACGACTATCTTTCCCCTGTCGGTTTTAACACCGCACTCCTCCAGGCCTATGCCTTCTATATTTGGTGTGATACCCACGGCTGAAAGAACTACATCCGCCTCAGTAACCACCTCTCCTTTCGGGGTTTTAATTGTGACAACGCATTTTTCTCCTGAAGCATCAACTTTTTCCACTGACGAGTCAGTCATGATCTTCACCTTCGCCTTCTTAAACGAGCGTTCCAGGGTGCGTGACACCTCCTCATCCTCCAGGGGGATCATCCGCGGCATAAACTCCACAAGGGTCACCTCGGTTCCCATTGACCTGTAAAAGCCGGCAAACTCGCTGCCTATCGCTCCCGAGCCCACCACAACCATGGAGGAGGGGAGTGAGGGGAGGCTCATCGCCTCGCGATAACCGATTATCTTTTTACCGTCCTGCTTAAGATTGGGCAGCTCGCGCGACCGTGCGCCGGTAGCGACAATTATGCTCCCGGCATTGTATAGTTCCTTCGTTCCGTCATCAGTTTCAACCTCAACTGTGCCAGCGCTTTTCAGCCTCCCGAAGCCGTTAATGACCCTGATGTCATGTTTTTTGAAGAGGAACTGCACACCTTTACTCATGGCGTCGGCCACTCCCCTGCTGCGTGCAATGACAGCGCTGAAATCAGGTGCCGGTGCTTCCCCGGCATTGATACCGTAATCAGTGGCATGGCGGGCGTAATCAAGAACCTGTGCGCTCTTCAGAAGCGCCTTTGTGGGTATGCATCCCCAGTTAAGGCATATGCCTCCGGTCTCTGCCTTCTCTATCACTGCCACCTTCATGCCGAGCTGTGATGCCCTGACTGCAGCCACATAACCTCCCGGGCCGCTA
>JBHEOU010000203.1:0-3266 GCA_046260645.1 Bacteroidales bacterium
GGTCAAGGTAAAGATTGAGATCCTTTCCGTATTGTGTGATGGTTCGTGCACATCCTTTTGCACTATTCCATTGCTCAGGTCGGATGGTACGCTGAACAGACACGTCTGTCCGTTCTCCGTTTACTGTGATGCGAAGGAGGATCGGAGCCTCAAGGTTCTTCCGCAGTTTTGTTCTTCTGATAAAGAACATGATTGAAAAAGTTCTTCTTTCCATTGTACTGATGTTACTGGTTAATACTATTAAATTCATGAAATGCAAGCGTCAGATAACCAGTTATATCAACCCTTATTCGGTGTCCAAAAACCGAAATGAAAAAAGGACACCGGATAAGCACCTGTGGCAGAAGTAATGCGGTGGATCTTTAAGGATCAGGATAAAAAAAGAATCCTGCAAACTATTGATTTTACAGGATTCGATCTTTATAACTCACTGAAAATGAGTTAGTTAGTGGAGCTGGCGGGAGTCGAACCCGCGTCCAGGCAAGGCGACCATATGCTTTCTACATGCTTATCCTGCCTTGATTGTCGGAAGTGACCAGGTGGCAGACAGCCGAATCACTCCTTATCTCCTTTGATTTCACCATCAGGCCGGAGAGACCATCAGGCTATCCCTGAATTGCGTGCGCTTCCTGATCGGGTTGGTACTGGGCATCACCGCCCGGGAAACGTCTCGTCCCAACACCTGGTGCCGGGATTAAGCATAACCTACTTAGTTCGGTTACGCAGCAAGAGCGTAGTTATTCTCGCCTGTTGTTGTTGTGAGACACAAGTTAAAGAGATGCGTCACCCTACTCTGCATGCTTACATACCACCGCGGCTTGCTGTCAAAACCAGGTCAGCCCCATTTGATACATTTCTCAACGCAAAAGTACTCATTATTGCGTTACTGTGATAAATATCTTCTCAAAAACCGGGCCGAATTCTTATCTTCACGGCAGTACTCAAACAATCAGATATGGAAAAGAGAGTGAAGGTGGGCATAATCCGCGAGACGAAGATCCCGCCAGACAGGAGGGTACCCCTTACCCCGGCACAGGTGGTTGAACTGAGAGAGAAATACCCGTTCGTCGATTTCTACGTCCAGCCCTCAGATATAAGATGTTATACCGACGAAGAGTATAAATACCTGAAGATACCGCTGCGCGAAGACCTCAGCAACTGTGACATCCTTATGGGGGTGAAAGAGGTTGACAAAAGGGTCTTTATTCCCGGCAAAACATATCTCTTTTTTGCGCATGTGGCCAAGAAACAGGATCACAACCGGGAGATGCTCATTGAAATACTGGAGAAAAAGATACGCCTGATAGACTATGAATATCTTACTACCGACAAAGGACTGCGGGTTGTCGCCTTCGGTCGCTGGGCAGGCATAGTGGGAGCATATAATGCGCTGAGAGCCAGGGGAATCAAAACCAACAGGTTCAAGCTGAAACCGGCGTACCAGTGCCTCGACCTGGATGAGATGTGGGCCGGCCTGAAGCTGATCCTGCTCAAGCCCGGACTGAAGATCCTTGTAACCGGCGAAGGACGGGTGGCATCAGGTGCCATGGAGACACTCTCAAACTGCCACGGGCTGGAGAACGTGTCACCGGAGGATTTCCTGACAAAGAGATACGAGGTTCCGGTTGTCTGCCAGATCGGCCCTCAGCACTATGTTAAACACATTGACGGCCGGCCGTTCGATTTCAATAATTTCGTTCAACACCCGGAGGACTATGTCTCTGACTTCCTCAAATTCACAAAGGTGACTGATGTGCTGATAGCAGCTCACTTCTGGGATCCGAAATCGCCCGTATTCTTCACCCGCGAAGATTTGGAGAGGCCTGACTTTAAAATATCGGTCATAGGTGACATAAGCTGTGACATCGGAGGCCCGGTACCGACAACACTCAGAGCCACCACCATTGCTGATCCGTTCTACAGCTATAATCGCACCAGTCACTCTGAGGAGGATGCCTTCAAACATCCTGACAACATCACGGTCATGTCTATTGACAACCTTCCCGGCGAGCTGCCAAGGGATGCCTCCAGCGACTTTGGTAAGCAGTTGATAGAGCATGTCCTCCATGACCTGTTCCTCGACAATGATTCACCGATGATACAGCGTGCCACCATCACCAGCGCAGGCAGGCTTGAGCCGCAGTACCGTTATCTGACAGACTGGGTTGCCTCTGAGGGTAAAATGTTATGATGCGTATTGTGATCTGCGGGCCGGCGCATCCATACCGCGGCGGCATAGCAGCATATAACGAGAGGCTGGCACAGCAGTTCCTTCAGGAGGGGGATGCAGCTGCCATCTATACCTTCAAACTGCAATACCCCTCTTTTCTCTTCCCGGGAAAGTCCCAGTATGATGATGGTTATGCCCCCGAGGGGGTGTCAATTACACGAGCCATCAACTCCGTCAACCCCCTTAACTGGTTAACCATCGGACTGCGCCTGCGACGTACCCGGCCTGATATGCTGATACTGAGATATTGGCTTCCATTCCTGGCTCCGGCATTGGGAATCATTTCCCGGATCGTAAGGAGCAACGGGCATACCAGGATTCTGACAATTTTTGACAACGTTGTTCCGCACGAAAAGCACTTCGGTGACAGGATGCTGACCCGGTTCTTCATCAGAAGCATCCACGGGGCACTGGTGATGACGAAGTCGGTGGAGAACGACCTGAGACAGTTCACCACTACCATGCCATGCGTAATGTCACCCCATCCTCTCTTTGACAATTACAGCGATCCGGTCTCCCGCGCGGAGGCGATAGTGCACCTTAAACTTTGTCCTGCTACCAGATACATCCTCTTTTTCGGATTTGTCAGAGAGTACAAAGGCCTTGACCTGCTGCTACAGGCGATGGCTGACCCTGAAATCCGAAACCACGGGGTCAAACTGATAGTTGCAGGTGAGTTTTATGAGGATGAGAAGCCATATTTTGACCTGATACATAAACTTGAAATCAGTGATCGGATTATTCTCCACTCACACTTCATCAGTGACCAGGAGGTGAGATACTATTTCTCGGTCGCATCGCTGGTGGTGCAGCCCTACAGAACCGCCACCCAGAGCGGTGTGACCCAGGTGGCATACCAGTTCAATAAGCCAATGGTTGTCACCAATGTGGGAGGACTGGCCGAGATAGTACCTGACGGGAAGTGCGGTTATGTTGTTGCACCGGAACCGGAAGCCATAGCGAAAGCCATCAATGATTTCTTCAGCGATGACGAAGAGCGGTTCAGGCCGGGATTGGAAGAGCAGAAGAAAATCTA
>JBHEOU010000204.1:0-2739 GCA_046260645.1 Bacteroidales bacterium
GCGTTACAGGGTGGTTGTGATGATGGCGTTCATCATTCCGGTGATAGCGATAAACTCTGGCAACCTGAAAAATCTTTTCAGTCGGCACAACAGGAAGGAACTGACCGTAAGGCTTATCGTGGTTGGTTTGTTATTGCTCTCGTGGGGTTTTCAGGCATGGGAGGCAATGGTTACTCACAAGGACCGTTATTCAGATGCCATAGACAAGATTGTTCATTAAAACAAAATAAGGTTAACTACTTAACACGGACACATATGAAGATTTTAGTTACCGGAGGAGCCGGTTACAAGGGCACAGTCCTCACAAGACGGCTGCTGGAGCAGGGATACAAGGTTACGCTGCTGGATAATTTCATGTACGGCTATGAGCCTGTGATGCACCTGGCTACAAACAGGAATCTGGAGATCATCAGGCATGATATCCGTAACGGTATTCCCGGGATGAAGAATTACGATATTATCTTTCACCTGGCCGGCATCAGCGGTTTTCCGGCATGTGCCTCCAATCCGCATTCAGCACAACTGATCAACGTTGAGGCTACCCGTCTGATAGCAGAGACTCTTGCCCCCGGCCAGATGCTTGTCAATGCCTCCACCACCTCGTTATACGGTAAGTCGGGGGAGCCTTGCGACGAAGATACAGCCGTGGATCCGGTCAGCGCCTATGCACAGACGAAGCTTGCAGCGGAAGAGATTTTCCGCGAAAAGCCAAACATCATCTCACTGAGGTTCGCAACTGTGTTTGGCTTCAGTACACGAATGCGTATGGACCTGATGGTTAATGATTTTGTTTACAAGGCCGTGAAGGAGAAGGTGATTGTTCTCTTTGACAGTTTCGCAAAGCGAACCTTTATTCACGTTGAGGATGCAGCCGACTGCTACCTGTTTGCGATGAACAATTTTGACCGGATGAAGGGTGGAATCTTTAATGCGGGCGGTAATAACCTTAATTTTTCCAAAGAGGAGATAGCTGAAAAGATCAGACGAAAGGTAGAGTTTTCAATTGTCAACTCGGAGGTAAAAGACAAGGACCTGCGGCATTTCACAGTAAATTTCGACAAGATTGCAAAACTCGGGTACAGTCCGCAGAAGAGCGTTGAGGATGGCATTGACGAGCTGACAAGAATATACGGGTTTTACGAGTATTACTCACACTACAGAACAATATAGAATCATATGCTGGATAAAACTAACCCTGCACTGGCGATTAACGGTGGTACACCGTTGAGTGCCGAGCCTGTACTGATACACAAGCCTTTTCTTGAAGAAAATGATTTTCAGGCTGTTGACAGAGCGATACGGACGACTTTCGTATCAGGTGACGGTCCGGATTGCCGTAAGTTTGAAGAGCTACTGGCCGCGTATCTTGGCGCGAAGCATGTGTTGTTTGTCAACTCAGCCACCGCCGCCCTGGAGCTGGCATTCAGGGTGAAGGATTTCCCTCCGGGGTCCGAGGTTATTGTGCCCGATTTTACATATACCTCAACGGCCCTGGGTGCCCTTTACAACAATCTGAAAGTAGTACTGGCCGATGTTTATTCCGATAACGGCAGTATTGATGTCTCGAAGATCGAAGGTCTGATCACGGAGAAGACGGTTGCCATCGCTCCTGTTGACTATGCCGGCATCCCGGCAGATATGGATGCAATCAATGACATTGCCCGCAGGCATGGGCTCTATGTAGTTCATGATACGGCACAGTCGTTGGGGTCTCTCTACAGAGGCCGCAAGACCGGCACTCTGGCTGATATATCGACCTTCAGCTTCCACGGTACGAAGAACCTGACTACAGGCGAGGGCGGAGCCGTGGTCACCGATGATGATGCAATTGCTGCACGAATCAGGATCCTTCGGGAGAAGGGAACCGACAAGCACTCATTCCTGACTGACAACCGCACCAGGGGATTTTATGAATATATTGACACCGGCAACTCGTATGTTCAGTCTAACATCCTCGGTGCGCTGGGCGTATCGCAGCTGGAGAAGATTGACAGGATGAACGGAATGCGGAGAACCATAGCGCAGTATTACCTTGAAAATCTCAGAAGTATCAGCGAGATTGAATTCATTCGTATCACCGATGGTGCGGAGACCAACTGGCATATCTTCGGGATACTCGTGCCGCCTGAAGAGAGATACTGGATCATGGATGCACTGAGGGCTGAAGGGGTGATGGCCAACGTTCACTATTCGCCCCTGCACATAAACAGGTTATATAGTCATCTGGCCACAAACGATGACATGCCCGGATCGATGAAGTTCTTCAACCGTTTCCTGAGGCTGCCCTTATATCCATCGCTTACACACGAAGAGAGAGAGAAAGTCGTTATGTCCGTCAAAAAGGTTTTTAAGATATAACAGATGTTAAAGCAGATATTCTGGTCACTTGAGGATTTCGGTTGGAATATCAAGTGTCGTTACGGTTTCTGGCTCCATGGGCCCTATGGCCTTGCCAGGGTAATTGAAAAGATGCCTTTCCGGTATGTTGTGAAATATCTCAGGAGGTATGGAGCAACTATTGCTGATACATGCAGGATCGAAAGAGGAATGATCATTCAGCGCCCTGATCGGGTCAGGCCATTTAAGAACCTGACGTTGATGGAAGGATCATTTGTGGGGTATAAAGCAATAATGGACCTGTCTGAACCGATTGTTTTTGAAGAATTTGCCGGTATTGGCGGGTTCTGCCAGGTATGGACACACCAGACGACAAGCCTTATTCCGCCGTGTCCTGAAAAC
>JBHEOU010000204.1:2749-3245 GCA_046260645.1 Bacteroidales bacterium
TCTGCTACTCGGGCGTCATTGTCTCACCGGGCATCACCATCGGAGAGAATTCACGTGTGGGTGCCTGTTCACTGGTGAATAAGGATGTTGCTCGTGATACATTTGTCGGCGGAGTGCCGGCCAAACCGATAATTTCAGGAAAGTCCTGATGGGTATCGGAAACAGGTTTTTCTCTAGGGTTTGGAACCGTCTGGGATGGATATATGATTCCTTCCTGTGGGGATTTTACAGGCTCTTTCCCGCTTCAGCGGGGAGCATAAAGACGGACTTGCCGCTACCTATAGGCGTCACCACATTCCTTAACCGGTATGAGATATATTTCAAGCCTCTTGTCAGGAAACTGGTTTTTCTGTTTCCTGAATGCCGGCTCATTGTTGTGGCTAATGGCAGTGTCCTGAGAAAAGAGCAGCAGAAGTACCTTCATGAGCTGAAGGAGTTCTGCAGCGCCTATGACAACATTGAACTGATTGCTTATGACGATCCCAGGGGGTTAAGC
>JBHEOU010000205.1:0-3180 GCA_046260645.1 Bacteroidales bacterium
GACCATACAGGCCAGCACCAGCAGAAAAGTCTTCAGGCTGAAACCGAAGCCCGGTTCAACGGATCCGAGAAAATATCCAACAAGGGCAAACGGCATGGCAAAGACAGTGTGACTGAACTTGACAAGCGACAGGTAGTCATTAGTCCTTCCCATTAATTTTTTCATCTCAGGGTGGCCCCGAACTCACGCTCAAAGGCTTTGATGAAAGCGCCCATTACCTTTTCAATATTCTTTTCGGTGAGCGTCTGCCTCTCATCCCTGAGGATGAAACTGACGGCGTATGATTTTTTATCGCTGCCGATTGCCTCGTTTTCATATACGTCAAAGAGGTCAACCTCCTGAAGAATATTTCGTTCAGTCTTGAATGCAAGGTCACGTATCTGGCTGAAATTTACTGATTTATCGAGCAGTAGGGCCAGATCACGACGGACCCACGGGTACCTGGGGAGTTCACTGAACCGTATCTGTTTGTCTTTGAGGAGTTTCAGGATGTTTTCCCAGGAGATCTCACCGTACCATACATCCTGCCTGATGTCGAACATGGCAAGATACTTTTTCGATATTTTCCCGAATGATGCCACATCCGTTGCTCCGGCACTGTATTTCATTCCTTCAGCGTACCATCCGGCGCTCTCCCCGGTGGCGGTGATCTCCCGTTCTGAAATGCCAAAACGTGAGAGCACCAGCTCTATATAACCCTTCATATGAAAGAATCCTGCCGGGGTTGCGGCTGTGTTCCATCTCTTTGCGTTAATGTTGCCGGTGATAGCCAGACCCAGAACCTGACGCTCGCTGAAGTGATCAGTTATCTCCATTGTTGCCCTGCCCTGTTTCCTGGCGTAGGCATAACCCAGCTCAAAGAGCCTGAGGTCACCGTTCTGCCTGTTCAGGTTCCAGGATATGGTGTTCAGGATTCCGGGCAGGAGTGACATCCGCATGACGTTAAGGTCGCTGCTGAGCGGATTGGCAAGGCGCACCATGGAGGCGATGTCAAAGTCGCCTGTGGCTTCGAACCATGCCGCCGGGGTCAGCGAGTTGCACATTATCTCTGCAAAGCCGTTACCGGTAAGGAGTTCTGCCATATTGGCCGCCACCTTCTCACGGTCAGGCCTGGCAGTATGTGAAAGCATGGAGTGCATCTCGCTGCTGATACCTATGTTGTCATAGCCAAAGATCCTGAGCACCTCCTCGGTCACATCAGCCTCGCGGGTCACATCAACCCTGTAAGAAGGGATCTCGAGGGTTAAAATATCAGGTGACTCATCTGTGATATGTATGTCGAGGCTATACAGGATGGTCTTGACCGTCTCAGGGGGTATCTCCTTGCCAATCAGCTTTGTCATACGGTCAAGCGAGTATCTTATGACCGCCTTGCCCACGGGTGAGGGATAAAAATCCGTGATCTCACCAGCTATTTCTCCTCCTGCCAGTTCCTTCACCAGCAGGGCGGCTCTTCTCAGGGCATAGATTGTCATCTCGGGGTCAGTGCCTCTCTCAAACCGGTAGGAGGCGTCGGTATGCAGGTCATGCCTCCGTGAGGTGCGGCGCACCGATACCGGGCTGAAGGTGGCGCTCTCAAGGAAGATATCGGTGGTGGTGCCGGTGACACCCGACTTCTGCCCGCCGAAGACGCCGGCTATACACATCCCTTCCTTCTCATTGCATATCATCAGGTCCGATGATGAGAGCTCACGCTCCACGCCATCAAGGGTCACGAATTTCGTCTTCCCGGGCAGTTCCTTTACTATCACCCTGTTGCCTGTGATTACTCCTGCATCAAATGCATGCAGTGGCTGCCCGGTTTCGTGCAGAACGAAGTTCGTGATATCCACCACATTATTGATGGGGGTCAGTCCTATAGACCTGAGCCTGCTCTGCAGCCATGCAGGTGAGAGACCTACGTTTATGCCCCTGATAGTCAGGCCGGAATATCTTATACAGGCATCTTTTGCCTCAACAGTGACACTGATGGCTCCGTCAGTGGTGTCTTTTCTGAATGCGGGCAGGTCAGGCAGTTTTGCCCTTACCGGCTTCTGGAGGTTGAACCAGGCTGCCAGGTCACGTGCCACGCCATAATGAGAGCTACAGTCAATACGGTTGGGCGTCAGCCCTATCTCAAAGATAATGTCACTTGTCACCCCGAAGTAGTCTGCTGCCGGCGATCCGACCCTTGCCGTGGGGTCCAGTACTATGATACCCTCATGTGCTGTTCCGATACCCAGTTCATCTTCGGCGCAGATCATCCCCTCAGAGAGTTGCCCGCGAATCTTTGAACGTTTGATTTCGAACTGTTCATCTCCGTGGAAGACCATGGTGCCACGCACTGCAACGGGAACGAGCTGCCCGGCAGCAACGTTGGGCGCACCGCAGACAATATGCAGCGGCTCAGTGCCCCCCGTGTCAACTGTGGTGACGCTCAGCCTGTCTGCATCAGGGTGTTTTTCACACGTGAGAACCCTGCCAATGACAACACCCTTCATGCCTCCCCTGACCGAGACCCACTCACTGACACTCTCCACCTCAAGTCCCAGGCCTGTGAGTATGGCTGAAAGCTCCTCCGGTCCCGCATCGAAAGTGAGATACTCCTTCAGCCAGTTATAAGAAATCTTCATCGCGGTAAAATTTACTGTTTTTTATGACATGCAAAAGTAAGGAAAAAAGGTAAGAGGCATCACTGCGGTCCTATTAAATGGATGATCATTATCGTTATATTTGCACGTCAACACAATGCAGATGAAATTAGAGGAAAATGACAAACTGATACTCATTACCAATGATGACGGACTGTACGCCAATGGCATGAGGACTCTGATCAGCATCATGAAGGAGTTCGGCAAGCTGGTTATCATTTCGGCCACGGAGAGCCGCAGTGCAATGTCGCAGGCACTGACGGTAAAACACCCTCTCAGGGTCAAACTGCTGCTCGAGGACGAAACCCAGAGGGTCTATGCCTGCAGCGGCACCCCCACCGACGGTGTCAAGCTGGCTGTGAATCAACTCCTGGAACGCAAGCCTGACCTGATAGTTTCAGGGATCAACCACGGCTCAAACGCTTCAGCGAGTGTCCTCTATTCCGGTACAATGGCTGCGGCACTGGAGGGGTGCCTCTACCATATTACATCGGTGGGATTTTCGCTGAACAGTTATTCTGCCACGGCAGATTTCTCGGTATGCGAAGAG
>JBHEOU010000206.1:0-3114 GCA_046260645.1 Bacteroidales bacterium
CCATCGCCTCCTCGAGCGAGAAGCGTATGGGCGGCGTCAGTATTGCCTTGTCATCAGAACCGGAAGCCCTCATGTTGGTAAGCTTCTTGGTCTTTGTGACATTAACCACAATATCATCCTGGCGCGTGTTTTCCCCGATTACCTGGCCCAGATAGACCTCTTCGCCGGGAAAAATGAAAAACCTGCCCCTGTCCTGCAGCTTGTCAATGGCATAGGCCACGGCCGTTCCTGTATCCATGGCTATCAGCGAGCCGTTGCGCCTTATCGCCATCTCTCCCTTCCAGGGTTCAAAGGCATCAAAGCGGTGCGCCATCACAGCCTCCCCTTCCGTAACGGTGAGCACCTGGTTCCTCAGCCCGATTATCCCGCGGGCAGGTATCCTGAAGTCTATATGGGCACGGTCATTCCTTACCTCGATATTGGCTATCTCACCTTTCCGTTGTGTGACCTGGTCGATAACCTTCCCGGCGAAATTATCAGGCACCTGGACGGTCAGAACCTCTATCGGCTCATGCTTTATTCCGTCAATCTCCTTGATCAGAACCTTAGGCTGGCCCACCTGCATCTCGAAGCCTTCGCGACGCATTGTCTCAATAAGTATTGAGAGGTGCAGGATGCCCCTGCCATACACAATGAATGTATCAGCAGAGTCAGTCTCTTCAACCCTCATTGCCAGGTTCTTTTCCGTCTCCCTGAAGAGCCGCTCCCTGAGCTGACGCGAGGTGACCAGTGTGCCCTCGCGACCGAAGAACGGCGAGTTGTTAGAGGTGAATAGCATGCTCATGGTGGGCTCATCAACCTGCATGTAGGGAAGACCCTCAGGTTCATCGCCGTCGGCAATGGTATCGCCTATGTCAAAATCCTCCATGCCGAATACGGCACAAATTTCTCCCGACCGCACCGGCTTCTTGGTCTTCACCTTCCCCAGGCCCTCAAAGAGATAAACCTCCTTGACAGTGTTCCTCATTATGATGCCATTGCGCTTGATCAGAGACACCTGGCTGCCGGGAACAAGGGTTCCTCTCTTTATTTTCCCTACTGCAATGCGCCCCATGTACGACGAATAATCAAGAGAGGATATCCTCATCTGGAGGGCTCCCTCAGACATCTTCGCAGCCGGAATATGATCGATTATTGTATCCAGCAGGTAGCTGACATCAGTCGTGGGGTGTGCCCAGTCGGGGCCCATCCATCCCTGTTTTGACGAACCGTAGACTGTCGGGAAGTCGAGCTGATCTTCCGTCGCTTTCAGGCTGTGCATCAGGTCAAAGACGCTCTCCTGGGTATCCTCGGGCTTGCAGTTCGGCTTGTCAACCTTATTTATAACCACTATGGGCTTGAGTCCCAGTTCCAGCGCCTTCTGCAGCACAAACCGTGTCTGGGGCATCGGGCCTTCAAAGGCATCAACAATAAGTAGCACACCTTCGGCCATATTGAGCACCCGCTCAACCTCTCCTCCGAAATCGGAGTGGCCCGGTGTATCTATTATATTGATTTTGACGTTTTTATAACGTACCGAGACATTTTTTGAAAGAATGGTGATACCCCTCTCCCTCTCAAGGTCATTGCTGTCGAGTATTAAGTTACCCATCACCTGGTTGTCGCGGAAAAGCTTGACCTGGAACAGTATTCGATCTACAAGTGTAGTCTTGCCGTGGTCGACGTGCGCTATCACGGCAATATTTCTTATTTCTTCCGTATTCTTAAGTATTTGGGCTGCAAAAGTATAAAAAGAATCGGCACCCCGGCAGGTTTTCTCCAACTGTTTTTGCAGCTAAGGTTCGTAGATCATCCGGCGGGTCATTCCGCCGTCAATTACAATATTTTCTCCGTTGATGAAGTCGTTCTCTCTGCTGCTGAGGAAGAGACAGGCTCCGGCGATGTCCTCCGGCCTGCCCACGCGGCCTGAGAAATGCTGTTTGTGATCCGTCTCCCTGAGCTTGTTGTAATCGCCGGTCTCTATCCAGCCAGGGCTGATGCAGTTGACCCTGATATGATCCTTACTGAATGATGCGGCCATTGCATGGGTCAGTGCCACGATACCTCCCTTTGAGGCTGCATATGCCTCCGAATCAGGCTCTGACATCAGCGCCCGGGTTGAGGCTATGTTTATAATCGAGCCGCCTCCGTGCTGCTTCATTATCATTGCCACCTCCCTGGCACAGAGAAAGGCTCCGCGGAGGTTGGTATTGATGACCTCATCCCACTCGTCAACAGTGAGGTCATATGGGGTCTTCCACCTGCCGAAGCCGGCGTTGTTAACAAGGATGTCTATGGTGCCAAACAGCCCTATCGCCTTTTTTGACATACCTTCTATTTCTGACGGATTGCTTATATCAGTCTGAATGAAGCAGGCTGTCCCCCCGGCCGTAGTGATAAACTTTTCAGTTTCAGAGCCGGTAACCGGGTCCTTTTCAGCTATGACTACCTTCGCTCCCTCAGAGGCAAAGGCAATAGCTATGCTCCGGCCTATGCCCCTGCCGGCCCCCGTGACCACCACAACTTTGTCATTAAACTTCATTTAGAGGCAAAAATAGCTCGAAATATGATAACATATACTCTGCCTTGCTGAAATATAAAGCGTTTATGCTGAGCTTCCTCAGTGGAGAAACCGGTAAATTTATTTTCGTATCTTGCAATATCATACGATCATTAAATATAACAGTGCCGGAAACTGTCTGATTGACAACATCATATGATCATTGACGGCCATGCACATCTCGGGGGTGAGTATAAGGATCTACCCTCCATAATTTCGACACTTGACAAGGCAGGTGCCGATAAGGTTGTGTTATGCCCCGCTGATACAGCTCGGCCCAGATCGATGCCCCTCCCGGTGCTGGCAGGGAAGATACCTGACATAGACCTCAGCTTCAGTGTAAACAGGTTGCTCAGGGCGACAACTTCAAGGAAAAAAACAGACCATTATATTGTAACCGGCAATGAGGAGGTTTTTAAAATTGCAGGTCTGTCAGACGGACGAGTCATACAGTTTTTCTGGGCTGACATACGAAGAAATGATTTAATTGATGACCTTGACTCTAAATTAAATCTATGGCATTTCAAAGGAATAAAGCTCCATCAGTGCGTCCACCCTTTTAAAACAAACTCCTC
>JBHEOU010000207.1:0-737 GCA_046260645.1 Bacteroidales bacterium
GTGCTTGACATGTGCAACGGAGAATGCCCGAAGAACAGGTTTGTCACAGCGCCGACAGGTGAGCCGGGATTAAATTACCTCTGCGAAGGGTACAGGTATTTTTTCAATCACTGCAGACCCTTTGTGAATGAGGTAGCCCGTATGTGGAGGAGCGGAGGTTAACCTCCCAGTTTCTCCCTGAAGAATTTCACTGTTCTGCTCCA
Organism: Bacteroidales bacterium; assembly: GCA_046260645.1. Lineage (GTDB taxonomy): Bacteria > Bacteroidota > Bacteroidia > Bacteroidales > VadinHA17 > SR-FBR-E99. The sequence continues at coordinate 204 of JBHEOU010000207.1, forward strand.
GGCCAGGTCAGAGGCCTCCTTGTTGTGCCTTGCGCCGGTGTCATTGTTGAAGCCGTGCTCCGTCCCTTCGTAGATGAATATCTGGTATTCTATCCCTGCCTGCTTCAACGCCTCCTCGAATGCCGGTATCCCGGCATTAATGCGTTCATCGTTGCCGGCATAGTGTGCCATTACCGGGGCCTTGATCTTTGGTACATCCTCTTGCGCCGGTGTGGAGCCGTAATAGGGGCCGCAGCATCAAGATCCGGCGCGTTCACCGCCACCTGGTTGGTCATGGCGCCACCCCAGCAGAAGCCTGTGCATCCCACCTTGCCAGTGGAACGAGGGTGGGTCTTCAGGTATTTCACCGCGGCCACGAAGTTTTTGACTGTCTCTTCGCGGTTGAGCTGACCAAACATGTCACGTCCCTTATCCTGATCTTCCGATGTTCCTCCGACAGGTGAAAGGGCATCAGGCGCCAGTGAGATAAATCCCTCCATCGCCATCCGCCGGTTCACATCCTGGATGTGGGGTACGAGACCCCTGTTTTCGTGA
>JBHEOU010000207.1:747-3063 GCA_046260645.1 Bacteroidales bacterium
GTTCGTTCACTTTCTTTGTCATGATTGCTGGTTATGATTTATGGTTGCTGATAAAATCAGGATCAAGACTTGCGGGTCTCCTCCTTTATTCTCTGGATGTGTCCGCGTCCCAGCCCCTTGACCTCGCACCCGAGCTGGAAGTAGCGGCGTATCTTGTCGTCGGACAGTATCCCGAAGCAGTCTATAATGGCAGCAGGCTGTCCTATCGTCTTCACTACCTTATCGGGGTCCAGATCGAGGTAGGCTGAATGAGGCACTGCCATTATCACCGCCTCAGCACCCTTGAGAGCCTTGTTAAGGTTCTGTTCGACCCTTATCTCTTTCAGCTTCTCCTGGTTGCGGAAGAACTGGGCCTTGCTCTGTCCCTCGGCAGGGTAGGTATCCTGCTGTTCAAACTCCCACCAGTGCTCAACATACGGGTCATGCACCCTTATCTCGGCACCCATCTCCGCCAGCTTGCGTATCACGATCTCCGAGCCGCTGTAGCGTGTGTCTCCCACATCCTCACGATAGGCGGCACCTAGAACAAGCACGTCTGATGCTGCAATTGGCTTGCCCATGTTGCGCAGGGCGTCACGTGTGAGCTGTCCCACATGCAGTCCGCGAGTGTCATTTATATCAATGGCCATGGGAGTGATCCGGAATATATCATCTTCAAAGCCGAGAATATGCTTGTAAGCCCATACTCCCAGTCCGCCGTCCTTTGGCAGGCAGTATCCGCCTATACCCGGTCCCGGGAAGATCATGTTGCTGTGAGTGGGCCTCACCTTTATCGCCTTGATTACCTTGACAAGGTCAACGCCGTTTCTCTCTGCGAAGAGGCTCCATTCATCAAGGAATGCCAGTATGGTTGCACGGTAGCTGTTCTCAACAATCTTGGCGGTTTCCGACTCAATAGGCCTGTCCATGACAGTGAGAGGGAATTTCTCTGTGTTCAGCACCTCTGTGAGGAACTTCACCACGCGCTTTTTGGCCTCTTCATTGATTCCGCTGCACACCCTCCAGAAGTCGCGTATGCTGGCCACGTAGTTACGGCCGGGCATCACTCTCTCATAGCTGTGTGCCAGCAGCGGGTCACTCTTTATACCGCGCTTCCTGAATGCCTTCTTCATAATGGGATAGGCCACCTGTTCAGTGGTTCCCGGAGCTACGGTAGTTTCAATCAGCACAAGCGCTTCAGGCTGGATATGCTCCGCAATAACTCCAAGTGATGCCTCCAGCGCTGCCATGTCTGTCTGCCCGGCACGTACGTTACCAAGTTCCTCCTTTATATAGTCACATTGCACGTCAACCACTACCACATCAGCCAGCTTGAGCACGTCATAGGTGTATGTAGCCATCAGTGTCTTCTTCTCCAGCACGCAGCGGGCGATCATCGGGTCCACTTCGGGGTCTTCAGCCTTGACGGGAGAGACACCGCGGTTAAGCAACGGTATCTTCCAGAAGCTGCGTGGACTGGGGCGTTGCATACCAATCACGAACTTTGTAGGCTTGCCCTTCTTGTCAACCGTATCGGCTACGATGGCCGCCATGACCGCCCCCACGAAGCCAACGCCCATGACCACTACTATCTCGCGGCCTTTGGCGCGCTCCTGTTTAACACGCTTCTTAATGTTCTCGAACTCAGCTTTATAATCCTCCGGCTTCGGAAGGGGGAACTTCTCACCGTTTGGACTCACGGAATACTTTTCACTCATATTGGGTTTCGTTTTAGAATTGAAGTAATAAATCTACAAAAAATTCGGTTAGTGGAAAATTGATAGTTTATTATCTTTGGCGGAAACCTGTCGGTGAACTGACTTCGGCAACTTTTGTTATTCTGACAGGTTTACATGGCAATTTTAACTAAAATGATTCCGATGAAAAGACATCTGCTGCTGTTTACGCTGGTGATGACAATTATTGTCTCATCATGCAACAAGGAGAATGTATCTGACCGTTTTACCCTCCTGACCTCTCATACCTGGACAAGTGACAGCCTGCTGGCCAACGGTGTTGACGCCAGTGATCCGGGTGAGATGCTTGCCCTGTTCAAGGGTGATGCAGATTTCAATGAAGACGGTACGGGGACTTTCGGACAGTACTCAGGGACCTGGATGTTTACCGATAATGAGACCAATGTGGCCATAATCTCTCCCGAACTATCTTTTGCACTTACGACACATATAGTTGAGCTGACCAAAACATCGCTTAAGGTCACATTCTCCTTTCCCAGTCAGCCTCCCACCAATATCAGAATGACTTTTAAGCCAAAATGATGCATCGTTGCCTTCTATTTCTGGCTGCTTCGATTTTCCTGCTGCCGGGGGTTGCCGC
>JBHEOU010000208.1:0-3061 GCA_046260645.1 Bacteroidales bacterium
AAACACTTCAACTACCTTATCCTCTTATTATGTGTGATTCAGTTCGCCGGATGTCAGAAAAAAGAGGTGCCTGCCGATTTGCAGGAGCAGCTTGATTCCATCGCAGCTGTCATGGTACCCCAACACGCAGAAGCCCTTTGTGACGTAAACCTTGTCATGGGAGAGGGCGGAAACATCATCGTCAAAGGTGAGACCAACCTGCCCCGGGCGAAGGAAGAGATCCTTGCAATGCTTGGCAAATCGGGTTACTCTTTCACTGACAGTATAACCGTGTTGCCTGATCCCGCGGTTGTGGAAAGTCCCTGGGGACTGGTGTCGGTCAGCGTATGCAACATACGAACCCGGCCTTCTCATGCTGGCGAGATGGCTACCCAGGCTCTTATGGGCACTCCTGTGAAAATACTCAACAAGCGAGGGGGATGGCTGATGGTGCAGACGCCTGACTCCTATATCGGATGGACCGATGACCCGGTGGCTGAACTGAGTGACAGCGCTATGGTTGCCTGGAAAAACAGCGGGAGATTTATATATATGAAAAACACCGGCGTAATCACTGACGCTGATGAGATGATCGTTTCAGACATAGTCTTCGGGGTCGTTCTCGAAAATACGGGTGAACAGAGAGATCACTTCATGGTCAGACTTCCTGACGGAAGGGAGGGTCTCGTCAAAAAAAGTGAGGTGACGGATTTCAGGGTATGGGCTGAGAAGGCTGAACCTGACCCGGCTACGATGATTAAATTTGCCCGCACCTTCCTTGGCACCCCTTATCTCTGGGGCGGAACATCTACCAAGGGTGTGGATTGCAGCGGATTTACAAAAACAATTTATTTCTCTGCAGGGCTGATACTTAGGCGTGATGCATCGGGACAATTCAGGTATGGTTTAGAGAGAAGCATTGAAAATGGCAGTGATTCGCTTGCCCCCGGTGATCTGCTCTTTTTCGGAAGAGTCAGGGACGGAAGGCAAAGAATCACCCATACAGGCATGTATATAGGTGACAGTGAGTTTATACACTCATCGCGGTTGGTAAGGATCAACAGCTTTGATTCAACCATGGCAAACTACAGCGAATATTTGCTGGAGATACTGCAGGGCGCAAGAAGGATCGCCGGTGTTCCTCCCGGGGAAGGATTTGTCCGTGTCTCACAGCACAACTGGTATTTTTAAACGACGATGAAAAAAAGAGATTTTATCAGGATCAGCGGACTGGCAGCCGGTGCGCTGGTTGCAGCAGGATGCAACGCATCACCCGGCGTCGGGCCGGCAGGGACATCCATGACACGTAAGAAGGGCAGCGGGGTTTTGAAACTCAGCTACAGGCCTTATGAGCTTCAGCTCAGGCATGTCTTCACGGTGGCAACCAGCTCCAGAACGACCACTCCCGTGGTCCTTACCACGATTGAGTATGAAGGTGTCACCGGTTTCGGAGAGGCCTCAATGCCTCCTTACCTGGGTGAGAGTCATGAATCTGTTTTGAATTTCCTTTCAAAGGTGAACCTGGAACAGTTCAGCGACCCGTTCCTCATTGAGGATATTCTGGCATATATAGAAGGTGTGATGCCTGGCAACTATGCTGCAAAGGCATCGCTTGACATCGCCCTGCATGATCTTACAGGCAAGCTTCTTGGTCAGCCGTGGTTCAGGCTCTGGGGGCTGAATCCGGCAAATACGCCTCTGACAAGCTTTACCATTGGGATCGATACCGCTGACGTAGTACGTGAGAAGACTATCGAGGCCAGCGCCTTCAAAATGCTGAAGATCAAACTGGGACGCAATAATGACAGGGAGATGATAGAGACAGTGAGATCAGTGACCGATGTCCCGATATTCGTCGATGTGAATCAGGGATGGAAGGACAGGGGCTATGCCATGGAGATGGCACACTATCTGAATGAGAACGATTGCCTGTTCATTGAGCAACCAATGCCAAAGGAGCAGGTTGATGACATCGCCTGGCTCACGGCAGGCAGTCCGCTGCCCATCGTTGCCGATGAAGCGCTTCAGACTGTCAGCCAGATGCTGTCAATGAAAGGGATCTATTCCGGCATCAACATCAAACTCATGAAGTGCGGCGGGATGCATGCCGCATACAAGATGATAACCATGGCGAGGCAGATGGATATGAAGGTATTAATAGGATGTATGACCGAAACTTCATGCGCGGTCTCGGCTGCCGCACAACTTTCACCGCTGGTCGACTGGGCTGATCTTGACGGTAACCTGCTGATAAGTAATGATCTATATGAGGGGATGACTGTGGTTGACGGCAGGGTCACGCTGCCTGACAGGCCCGGCATAGGAATTATTGAGAAGAAAAGTGAGAACTTGTAATTCAACTTTTAAAATATATTGATATCTTGCTTTGCATAAGGAGATCAATAAACTCAAATAAGACAATCTGATAAATTCTATTACCATCAATTCCAACAAATTGTCAATTTTAACATTAAGAGAATAATTGATGCATAATAAAGCACATCTGGAGGCTGACCACTTCCTGAATCATGAGACTCAGTTTCATCTTGGTATGTTGCCTACAGAACAGGCAAATCCAAAGACCCGCAACCTTGACAAGATTTTTGCCGAAAGTACCCGGAAGGGAGTGAAAACCCTGCTGTCAGTGGACATGGATATATATCCCATGGCTCAAAGGATTTTCAGGGGGAAGGAGTATGACAGACTTGTAAAGGCCGGAGTGAAAGCAATTTCTGAAGGGAAGAAGATAATATTTTCGGGATGCGGCGCCACAGGCCGGTTAAGTATCCTGCTGGAATCTTTCTGGAGATGCTTCTTCAGAGATTTGCATCAGGATTATCCGGATATCTATAAGAAAGTAAAACATGTAGAGGACTCCGTGTTCAGCATAATGACCGGGGGCGATTATGCACTCATCAGGGCTGTGGAGTATTTTGAGGACTACCAGGAATTTGGCAGACAGCAGGTCAGGGAGCTGAACGTTGTTGAAGGAGACATTCTCGTGGCTATTACCGAAGGAGGAGAGACCTCGTCAGTTCTCGGCACCCTGGCTGAAGCTGCTGATCGTGGTGCAGAAGTTTTT
>JBHEOU010000209.1:0-3031 GCA_046260645.1 Bacteroidales bacterium
ATGCATGCCGCCGGCGAACGGCACCAGATCCTCGGCGGCAGCGATTACGTGGCAGTGACGGGTCAGACCCTCACCGGCCTCGGCTTCAGCCCGTCGGAATTCGACAGGCCCACAAAGGAGCTCAGCGGTGGCTGGCGCATGCGCGTGGAGCTGGCCAAAATACTCCTCAGGAAACCTGACCTGATCCTCCTCGATGAGCCTACCAACCACCTCGACATAGAGTCAATAATCTGGCTCGAGACCTTCAGGTACAAGCCCACCAAGGCGGTACAGGTGCAGAGCAAGATCAAACAGCTGAAGAAGCTTGACCGCATTGAGATCGAAGACGAGGATCTGTCGGCGATGAACATCCGTTTCTCCCCCGCCCCGCGCTCAGGAACCGTTGTTGTGGAGGCCGATGAGGCCTCGAAGCGATACGGCAGCCACCTCGTGCTTGATAAGATATCAATGAAGATCGAAAGAGGAGAAAAAGTAGCCTTCGTCGGACGAAACGGCGAGGGGAAAACCACCCTCGCAAGGATGATCCTCGGCCAGGTCGATCACGAAGGAGTGATGAAGAAGGGACACAATGTCTCAACGGGGTACTTCGCCCAGAACCAGGATGAGCTTCTCAATGATGAGCTCACGGTGTTCGAGACCGTCGACAGTATAGCCAGGGGCGACATCCGCACACGCCTGCGTGACATACTCGGGGCATTCCTTTTTCACGGCGAGGACATCGACAAGAAGGTGAAGGTGCTCTCAGGCGGTGAACGGTCGCGACTGGCAATAGTGCAGCTGCTGCTCGAGCCTTATAACCTGCTTCTCCTCGATGAACCTACCAACCATCTCGACATACGCTCAAAGGAGATACTGAAAAAGGCTCTTATAAAATTTGATGGCACATTAATTGTGGTCTCGCATGACAGGGATTTTCTCGACGGGCTGGTGAATAAGGTGTTCGAGTTCCGTAACCGGAAGATCAGGACTCACCTGGGAGGAATTGCCGAGTTCCTCCGGTCAAGGAGGCTTGAATCACTGAGGGAACTGGAGAAAAGGTCGCCGGCGACGGCGAAAATGAGTTCTCCCGCTGTGAAGAAGTCCCCTGCACCGAAAGTAAGGGTACAGAGGGTTAAGATTACGGAGTCTCCTGTACAGGAAACCACCACCACGCCGCAGGACAGTAAATTGCGGTACCTTGAGAAGAAAGAGACGGAGCGCGTGTTCCGGAGACTGCAAAGGCAGACAGAGGAGAGCGAGGCAGAGATAACAAGGATGGAAGGAGAAATAGCCGCAATGAACACCAGGCTGGCTTCAGGGGATCCCGAAGCAGTGAATGACCCGGCATTCTACGAGGCCTATGAACAAAAGAAACAGGCACTTGAAGCTCTGATGCAGCAATGGGAAGAGGTTCACAGCGAGCTCGAGGTCTTTAAGTTAGATTATATGAGCAGCGATGATAGTTTATGAAAGGAAATACTCCGTCAACATCTTCAATACTGACCTGACGGGAAGATTAAGTCCCGGCGGTCTCTTTAATTTCTTCGAGGATATTGCAGGGAGGCATGCCGTTGAGCTGGGATGGGGCCGTGACAATCTGATGAGCAACGGCGTCTTCTGGGCACTCTCGAGGATGGTGGTGAAGGTTGAGAATCTCCCGCAGGCATGGGAAGAGGTGACACTTCGCACATGGCCGCGGGGTACGGAGACCATTTACGCCCTGCGCGACCTGGAGATGTATGATGCATCAGGCAAACGTCTGGCAGCTGCCTCATCCTCATGGGTCATAGTTGATTATCACACCCGCAAGGCACAGAGGCCCGACAAGGCCCTCTCAAACCTCAACATCCGCTTCCCGGAGGAGAGAGCCCTGGGTACCAATGCCTGCAAGGTCCCTGCCCTCCCGGCCGGTGAGCATGAGATGACCAGGCTGAAGGTCAAGCTCGATGACATTGACGTCAACAGGCATGTGAACAATGCCCGGTATATTCACTGGGCCGCGAACTGCTATGACCCTGAGTTCATAAGCATGTACACCCCTGACACCATCGAGGTGAATTATATCGCTGAGGGGCACCAGAACGAGATGATAAATATCTTCACCGGCCCCGGTGATGAAACCGGAACATCATTCATCCACTCCGTCACCCGGGAGAGCGACAGCTCAGAGCTGTGCCGGGTGAGGATGAGCTGGAAAAAGAACAGACTGTAAAATCTTTATTAACTTTAAGGCATGGTAAGGCGACAAACAGATAAAGCAGCTGCAGTCATTTCGATAGTGCTGTTGGCAGCGCTCACATGGTCCTGTGCAGTTACACAGCCCACCGCTGACACCAAGGACATGTCATATATCTACAACCCGGCCAGGAATGTATTCACACCTTTCATTTCGGTCTTCGATGAGGGTTCTGAGACGTCGGTACTGTCCGTCAGCATCCGACGGAACGAATTGTACTTCAACGAGGCCAATCCCGAGGGAGTGCCAATGGCTTCAGTGCTCTTGTCGGTGAGGCTGTTCAACAACACCATGGGCGGGGTACTTGCTGATACTGCCTTATTCAAGCACGAGATCCGCCGCCAGGAAGTGGGGGGAGAGTATGTCTTCCGGATACCACTGAAAACTTATGAGGGCAGCTCATATACGGCTGAGATTAAGATAATAGACCTGATCAGGCAACGGACCCTGCAGGCCTTTGTTGATTTTGAACGGAGCGGCAGGTACAGCAAACTCTACTACAGGATCCGTGATCACTTCAGCGGTAATAATCTTCACAGCAACATAGTAAGAAGGGAACAGTACATAAACGTCCTCAACCCTTCATTACAGCCTGACACCCTCTGGCTCTTCTATTACAAACCTGTAAAGGCCATCCCGCCCGCAGCCACCACCATCCTGCCTGAGACCACGCTCTCGCAGGAGCCTGAGGCCATTGTTCCCCTGGCATATTCTGACACTTTGCCGATAATGCTCCCGGCTGAAGGGATCTATCTCTTCTCTACGGACAGCCTGATCCGTGAAGGACTTGTCATTTATAACTTCGGACCTGACCAC
>JBHEOU010000021.1:0-242 GCA_046260645.1 Bacteroidales bacterium
CTACTATGGGTTCTGGTGCGGAAATTGGTTATCAGTGGCTCTGGGATAGCGGTTTTGTCCTGGATCTGGGTATAGGACCAATGTACACTATCGCCAAAGGAGGGACCAGTGAGGAAAGTGTGAATGGCATCATGCCAAGCGCCACTCTGGCCATTGGCTTCGCATTCTGACAATCAGCCAGACATGACTTAACAGAGCAGGCGGAGAGATCCGCCTGGTTCAGTCTTCAGTCGCAGTCGGCA
>JBHEOU010000021.1:406-5854 GCA_046260645.1 Bacteroidales bacterium
GTCCAGATACCGATAGAGGGATGGGGAACACCGTTGAAGGTCGTGGTCTTGACCATGGTATAGTGGATCATATCCCAGAAGACTATCCGGTCGCCCGGCTTCAGCTCACGGTGGAACGACCAGTCGCCCATGAAGTCGCCCGAGAGGCATGAGTTGCCACCCATGCGGTATGTCGGTTTCCCCTCAACCGGGTCAAATGCCCCCAATATGACAGGCTTGTAGGGCATCTCGAGGCAATCAGGCATATGGGCTGTGAAGGAGACATCAAGCAGAGCTGTTTTTATGCCGTCACGCACAACAATATCCTCCACTGTCGATACCAGTTCACCGGTCTCCCAGGCAAAGGCGCTTCCGGGCTCGAGGATCAGGTGAATGCCATGTTTCTCCTTAAACCGGCGCAACAGGTCAATGAGGTGTCCGGTATTGTAATCTTTGCGTGTCATCAGATGCCCTCCTCCCATGTTAAGCCATTTGAGCCGGGGCAGCAGGTGCCCGAACTTCTCTTCCACCACTCCAAGAACCTTCTCAAGGGTGTATGAGTCTGATTCAAACAGGACATGAAAATGGAGTCCCTCCACCCCATCCGGCAGTCCGTCAGCCAGTTCTGCGGCCGTCACACCCAGTCGTGATCCCGGGGAGCACGGGTTATAGATCCCGTGTGCTATTTCCGAATATTCAGGATTGATGCGCAGTCCCGGGGAGATATGCTGACCTTCACGTTTCAGTACAGGAGCATACTTTGCATACTGTGCAAGGGAGTTGAAGGTTATGTGCGAGCTGTAACGCATGATTGTCCCGAACTCCTCCCTGCGGAAGGCGGGTGCGTAGGTATGTGCCGGCGCTCCCATCTCCTCAAAGCAGAGACGGGCTTCGTGTATCGAGCTGGCAGCGGCACCGGAGGAGATGTATTCCCGCACAATGGGGAAGACAGACCACATGGCAAAACCCTTGAATGCCAGTATTATCTCTGCTTCCGAGGCCTGTGCGACATGTTTTATCAGTTCCAGGTTACGTCTCAGCCGTTCCTCGTCGATAACATAGCATGGCGACGGAATTTTCTGGTAGTCAATCATATCAGAGCTCCAGGTCGATGTCAAACTTCTCATGCCATGGAAGGCCCAGTCTGGCCAGTTCCCGGAGGAAGGGGTCCGGGTCGAACTGTTCCACATTCCAGACGCCAGGTTTCTTCCATAGACCCTGCATATACATCATGGCGCCCGTTGCGGCAGGCACGCCGGTGGTGTAGCTCACCGCCTGTGTTCCCGTCTCACGATAGGCCTCTTCATGGCTGCAGTTGTTCCATATATAGTAAGTCCGCTCCTTGCCCTCGTTGTCGAGGCCCCTGATGCGGCAACCAATGGATGTCCACCCCTTGTAGTTCTCCCCCAGATCGCCCGGGTTGGGCAGTACCTCCTTCAGGAACTGAATGGGTATGATCTCCACACCTTTATAAATGACAGGGTCAATACGGGCCATACCTATATTCTGGATCACCCTGAGATGGGTCAGGTACTCCTGCCCGAAGGTCATCCAGAAGCGCGCCCGTTTGATTGAGGGGAAGTTCTTAACGAGTGATTCCAGCTCCTCATGGTATATCAGGTAAGACTCCCTGGGTCCGATGCCCGGATAGGTCAGCGGTTTGTGGATCTCATGAGGCTCAGTGTATATCCATTTGCCGTTCTCCCAGTATTTGCCTTTCTGGGTCACCTCCCTGATATTGATCTCCGAGTTGAAGTTGGTGGCGAAAGCCTTCCCATGGTCACCTGCATTGCAATCGACAATATCAAGGTAATGGATCTCCCTGAAATGATGTTTAGCAGCATGAGCCGTGAAGACGCCCGTCACACCGGGGTCGAATCCGCAGCCAAGGATGGCTGTCAGTCCTGCCTCACGAAAACGGTCATGATAAGCCCACTGCCATGAGTATGCATACTTTGCCTCTTCCGGAGGTTCATAATTGGCAGTGTCAAGGTATGCTACCCCTGTTTCGAGGCAAGCATCCATTATATTGAGGTCCTGATAAGGCAGTGCAAGGTTGACGACCAGGTCAGGGCGGAATGACCTTATGAGCCCTGCCATCTCCTGCACGTTGTCAGCGTCAACCCTGGCAGTCTGGACCCTGTTGCCTCCTATGCGGTCAGCAATAGCATCGCACTTCGACTTAGTGCGGCTGGCAAGCATTATTTCATCAAACACTTCTGGCATCCCGGCCATTTTGATCACTGCAACCGTACCGACGCCACCCGCGCCTACAACAAGTACCTTTCCCATTACGTTATATTCAGGTTAAATGCAAAGGTAATTTTTCATACATTTTTTTTAGCCCCGGGATGAGGGTTTAAGTAAAAGTTATATTTTTGCACTCGAATCAATAGAGTTGTCTTTTATGGACGATTATCACCCGAGCCGTTATATTAATTTCGTTCTGCTGAGGTAAGCTGGCAACAGGTACCTCTGTGGACATAAAAAGAGGAGGTACTATAATGATTACTTACTGGCAGATGATCCCCAACGGTCTCCTTCCGTTGAATTCTTTTGAGAAAGGCTGCATTGTCAACGTCACTGATCCCACACCTTCAGAAATAGGAATACTCAAGACCACGCTCAAGGTTCCTGAGGATTTTCTTGCTGACATACTTGACGTTGATGAGCGCTCAAGGATGGAAGTCGATGAGGATATTTTACTTATGATTTACCGGATTCCCTATCAGAACCAGTCGAACGGTTTTCCCTTCACTACCATCCCACTGGGACTGGTGTTGAACAAGGACAGCCTTGTCATCATCTGCCACAATAACAATGAGGTGCTTGACGATTTCTTCAGTCGCAGCGGCAAGGGCATAACCATAGAGACGAAGATTGACCTGATTTTACATCTCTTCCTGCGCACCACCATGTTCTACCACAGGTATCTGAAGCAGATCAACAACCAGACGGCTATGATAGAGCAGGATCTGGAGAAGTCGACCCGCAACCAGGAGCTTCACCGGCTTCTGAAGATGGAGAAGTGCCTGGTATACTTCACCACCTCGCTCCGCTCAAATGAGATGATGATGCTCAAGCTCAAGAATTCGAAATGGATCCGTGACTATGAATTCTCATCAGACCTTCTTGAAGAGGCTACTATTGAGAACCGTCAGGCCATTGAGATGGCAAAGATATACAGCGACATACAGAGTGGAATGATGGATGCCTTCGCCTCAGTCATATCAAACAACCTGAGCATCGTAATGAAGTCTCTGACTATTGTTACGATAATCCTGATGGTTCCTACACTGGTGGCAAGTTTCTATGGCATGAATGTCCCCAACATGCTTGAAGACAATAATATAGCATTCTGGATGATTCTGGCCGGTTCATTTATTCTTTCATTCCTCGGGGTGCTCCTTCTCAGGAGGATGAAGTGGATGTAACAGGCAACACCTGCGCAGCATCCCGGTGATGACGAACATAAACATCAGATCACTTGTCAAGGTAGCGGGCCTGATTATGATCATAATCGGCAGTGCCTTCCTCTTTTGTGTTCCTGTTGCTCTGATTTATTCCGAAAGCGTTCTTCCATTTCTCTGGCCTTCACTGATTGTATTGATCCCGGGCCTATTGATGTACTTTCTCGTCCGCACCTCCCTGAGTGAGAAGCTCAGCCTCAGGGATGGGTATATGGATGTGGCCGTATCATGGCTGTTGCTGGCATTACTGGGTACTCTGCCCTATCTATTCAGTGGCACGGTGCCGGGTTTCATCAACGCCCTGTTTGAGACCATGTCGGGTTTCACCACAACAGGGGCAACGGTCATAGGCAATGTGGAGATCCTCCCGAAGTCGATTCTCTTCTGGCGGAGTCTGACGCACTGGATAGGTGGCGTGGGCGTGATACTGCTGGTGATTGTAATCCTGCCGAATCTCAGGTCAGGAGGATACCATCTTTTCACGCTTGAATCTTCCATGAAGCATAAGATCATGCCCAAGACCAGGTCAATTGCCTACACAATTCTGATAATATACTTTTCAATGACAGTGCTTGAGGTAGTGCTTCTCAGGCTGGGTGACATGAACCTGTTTGACAGCGTCTGCCACACCTTTGCCACCGTTGCCACGGCAGGCTTTTCTACCAGGAACACGAGCATCTCGGAGTACTCTCCCTATATTCAATACGTAATTGCCAGCTTCATGTTTCTTGGCGGAATCAGTTACATCGTTTTCTATTTCATTGTCAGGAGGGAGTTCCGGAAGATAGCCACCTTTGAGGAGTTCTGGTTTTACATTTTTTTTGTAACGGCGGCCACGGTTATTGTCACATTAATTCTTTACACCGATACTGACCGCACCTTTGAACTCTCAATCAGGCACGGCTTTTTCCAGGTCATCTCGCAGATAACAGGGACCGGGTTTGCCACAACCGACTATATGCTATGGCCCCACGGAGGCTGGTTCATAATGATCCTCCTGATGCCTGCCGGGGGATGTACCGGATCCACTACCGGAGGGATGAAGATGGCACGACATCTCATTGCAATTAAGAACCTGAAGGTCGTTTTCAGGAGGTTCCAACACCATCATGCAGTAATTCCGATCAAACTTAATGGAAGGATAGTGCCTGAAAACCTCAACATCACCATTCTTTCCTTCATCCTCCTGTACATTGCACTGACAATTGCCGGCATGATTTTGATCCATTTCTCAGGAGTACCGCTTATTGAGGCCGTGGGAGCGAGCACGAGTGCCATCAGTAACGTAGGACCGGGGCTCGGAGCGTCAGGTAATTTTGGTCACTACAACGGATTCACTGCATGTGCCAAGGTCACCATGACACTGCTTATGCTTATAGGCCGGCTTGAGATTTTCACCATCCTTGCTCTCTTTACCAGGTCATTCTGGAAGAATTAACCCTGATCAGCGAGATGCTTCCTGATCTTCTCAAGGTTCTGCGGTGTGCCGCAATCGAACCAGTAACCGTCATCATGAAGGAATGCCATGATCATGTTTTTACCTGCGAGCATGAGGTAGATTGAGGTCATGGAATATATGCCTTCAGGCATCATATCAAGGATTTCCGGGGAGATTACATGAATACCTGAGAAGGCTATCTCTTCGAGCCCCTTGCTGCTGTTGACGGAGATTATCTCTTCTTTTGTCGCTATGTTTCTCCAGCCTCTTATTCTGCCGGTTTTATCAACCAGGAAGAACCTGTTGCCGGGTCTGTGCCTGACAGCCAGGGTGGCCAGGGCGCCAGTACTGAGATGCTTTTGATACAAACCGCTGATATCCAGGTCCGTGAATATATCCACATTATAGCATATGAATGGCTCCGCGGCAAAGAAGCTGCGTGCATTCAGCAGACCGCCGCCCGTGTCAAGCAGCTCAGCTGTCTCGTCAGATATTTGTATCCGGAATCCTTCGCCGCGAAGCCTCTCAATCTCCTCCTTCATCAGGGCAGGGTGGTGATGA
>JBHEOU010000021.1:5868-14818 GCA_046260645.1 Bacteroidales bacterium
CTCTTGCCGTTTACATTTACAAGTGCCTTGGGTCTTTCCCTGCTCAGATCGCCGAGTCTGGTCCCGAGGCCGGCCGCAAAGATCATCGCCTTCATTGGCCGACGGCTGAATGGGTGATCGTCACGCTTACTCCGGGCATTGACGAGAGCATTGATCCCACTCTCTCGGCGCACCACACTGACCTGTGGCGCCCGCCTATGCATCCGAAGGCAGCGTTGATATCAAGGATACCCTTTCTTCTCATTGAGGGGAGGGAGTTGCGGATGATGTTTGTGCAGTCGCCCGCAAAAGCTACAGCTTCGTCATCATTGCCAAAGAACTCAACCACCTCGGGGTCCAGCCCGGTGAGGTCGTTAAGCTCAGTCAGGGTGGCGGGATTGCGAAGACCACGGCAGTCGAATACAAAACCACTGCCGCCGTCGTAGCTGATCGTTTTCCCTTTTACATATGAGAAGCTTTCCAGGCGTATCTTCACCAGGTCCTGGTAGCGTGACAGAATATGATATTTCCGTTGCAGCGGCACCGCCTCCGAGGCCTTCTTAAGTTCCGGGAGATCTATCTGCACTTCATCGCCTGCCAGAAGCTCGTTCATTAGCTCAACGGCCGGGACAATGCTCTCAGTGAATGTTGGCTTGTTCTCATGTAATCCCCTGAAGCCAAAGGCTCCCAGGGCCTGCATGAGCCTTATGAGTGTGAATGCACCGGAGTATTTCTGAAGAGACTCCCTCGATTTGCCCGTGGCAGAGGCAAAGAGATTGAGGTGGCGGTCAAGGGTTTTCTGTCTGATGCCGGCAGGGATGTAGGCCTTGGCGTCATAAACCAGCGAGGCTATGTCATAATGGGGGGCACCCAGCCTGCCTCCCTGGTAGTCAATATACCATGGCTTTCCGTCTCTGAGCATGATATTGGCTGTCTGAAAATCGCGGAAAAGAAAATAATCCTGCCCTGCGTCAAGAAGAAAGCGGGTCAGCTCCTCAAAATCGCGTTCAAGCCTGGTTTCGTTGAATGGTGCAGCTATCAGCTTTAGGAACATATACTTGTAATAGTTCAGGTCCCACACGATGCTCTGACGGTCGAAGCTGCGGTGGGGATAACATAGTGTAAGATCGAGTCCCTCAATGCCTTCCGTCTGGATCCTTACCAGATCAGCGGCAATGGTCATGAAGAGTGCTTCAGTCTCCTCATTGAATCTCTCTTCGTCGGAGCGGCGGGCAAGCCATGTAAACAGGTTTATGTCGCCCAGGTCTTCAAGGAAATAGACCCTCTCATCAGGATAATAGACATAAATTTCAGGCACAGGCAGCAATTTCGACCTGAAGTGATTCGAGAATCCAACAAAGGCATCGTTCTCCTCCCGGCTTGGGTTATATGCCCCAATGACCTGCCCTTCGAGGTAAAAGAGCCTGAAGTACACCCTGTCGGAGCCCGACTGCGGCAGGCGGGTTATTATCTCGGGAGCGGAGCCTTTCCATTTCAGGAAGGCGTGTTCTACTGTTGACCGGATATCCATTTCAGAGACGTATGATGATCTTTTTGCGATAAAGGATATATCCCAGTGCCCAGATGACTATCACGAGCATTACCGGGAACATGAGGCTTGCAAGTTTCTGCTCCTCGAACAGGGGGCTGAAGACGTGAAGATCCACCTGTAGAGTGCCTCCTCTCCTATCTTTATTGCCAGCAGCGTTTTGGTCAGCATTCCGGCAAGCACGTATGTAAAGAGCGGGTTGATGCCGAAGGTGTTGAAGAAGCCCGTCCACCCCCGCAGGTTCCAGATATCTACTATCATGAACAGCAGGGCCAGTATCACCATTCCGATCCCTCCTGCATAGAGGACATACGAGCTTGTATAGATCGGTTTGTTGATCGGGAAGAACTCGCCCCAGAGCAGTCCGGCTCCAAGGAGCAGTGCCCCGATGAGCGTCATCAGTCCGACGGTCTTCCAGGTAGTGCCCGTCCTGCTTATCAGGTGACCAACCATGAATCCAAGCAGTACCGTCGCTGTTGCCGGCAGGGTGCTGAGCAGGCCTTCCGGATCGAAGGGTATGCCGAAGCCCTTGTAGAGATGGTTCTCCCCGATTATGGCCAGGTCAACTGTCCGTGCGAAATTACCCTCGAGGGAATACGGGTCGCTCCCTCCCAGGAAGTACATCAGTGCCCAGTAGCCAAACAGTATCACGGCAGTTGCTATCCATATATAATTCTTTTTAATCAGCAGAACAAGAACTGCTCCCAGACCCCATGCCAGCGCTATCCTCTGCAGAATGCCCATTATCCGGAGAGTGTCGTAATCACGTACAAAGCGCGGGAAGATGGTAAGAAACAATCCTACTGCGAAAATCAGGACAACCCTTCTCAGTATACGGAAAAGGGAGCCGCCTGAAAACTCGAAGTTGAACTTGCGGAGGGAGTACCACATTGCGACCCCGGAGATAAACAGAAATGATGGAAAGACCAGATCGGTGGGTGTGCAGCCGTGCCAGGCGGCATGTCTCAAAGGTGCATAAACATGACTCCATGTACCCGGAGTGTTGACGATAATCATGAATATTATCGTCATGCCCCTGAATACGTCGAGTGACATAAGACGCGCGGACTTGCTACCGGCGCTCCAGCCGGAACTCTTTGTTACTGCCATTTTCGATTTTTTATCTTCGTAAAAATAACAAATTGGAATTAATCAACCGGATTAAAGTATAACAAAGAAAAGTGCTATTTTTGATTTCTCCCAAATTCATACATCCAATGAAAAACATATGGTTTCCCGTTCTTCTGACTTTTACTCTTACTATTCTCTCTCCGATGACGGCTCAGTCCACTGAAAACACTATACCCTGGCAAAGATATCTTGACGACAGAAGGGTTGACAGCATTCTTAGCACTCTGACCGTAAGAGAGATGATTGCTCAACTGATCTGGGTGCCCGCATGGGCTTCAGATAAGGGCGACAACTTCAGGCAGGTGGAAGATCTTGTGACAAAGCACGGGATAGGAGGAGTAATTTTCTTTGAAGGCTCGAGGGACCGACAGATTGATTTCACGGAGCGGATCGCGAAGGTTTCGAAGATTCCTCTCATCATTGCACAGGATGCCGAATGGGGAACAGGCATGCGGCTCAGGGAGATTGAGGATTTCCCCTACCAGATGACAATGGGTGCCCTTCAGGATGATTCTCTCATTTACCGGATGGGGGCTGCTGTCGCGTGGCAGTGCCGTGACATAGGCGTCAACGTCAACCTGGCTCCCGTGGCCGATGTAAACAATAACCCGCTCAACCCGGTTATCAATTACAGGTCGTTCGGGGAGGATCCGCAGAAGGTAGCATCAAAAGCGGTAATGTACATGAGAGGGCTTCAGGATAACGGTATTATGGCCTGCGGCAAGCATTTCCCGGGTCACGGGGACACAGATGTCGACTCGCACACCGGTATGCCTGTCATCACGGGCGACCGGAACCGCTTTGACACGGTTGAACTGGTGCCTTTCAGGCGTCTGATTGATGAAGGCATAGGGTCAATAATGACTGCTCACATCAGCGTGCCGGGACTCGATAATACGCCGGGGCTTCCTGCCACGTTCTCAAGAAAAGTAATCACCGGCATACTGAAGGAAGAGTCCGGTTTCAGAGGCCTGATACTCACAGATGCCATGAACATGGCTGGTGCCACACTGACATATCCATCAGGCGTCGCCGACGCCGAGGCGCTGAAGGCTGGCAATGACATTATTGAGTATTCCACTGATCCTTTGCGTGCCATCGATGAGATAGCCAGGATGGTTGAGAAGGGAGAGATTGCGGTAGACGAGATCACCTCCAGGTGCCGCAGGTTACTGGCGGCAAAGATGTGGCTAATAAGTCCGAATGCAGATACCTGCAATACCCCCGGCGGCGATGCAATTCCCGCGTCTGCTCACCCAGCACTGATAAGAGACCTTTACGCCGGCGCCATGACACTGATTGAAAACAATGAAAATCTCGTGCCACTGGGACGCCTGGACAGAATCAGGATTGCCACCGTTTCGATCAACCGGCTGGCGATGACCGAGTTTCAGCGGATGACCGACAGGTACACCAACGCTGACCATTTCTTTATTGACCCCAATAATGAACAGGGCGCTCAGTTTGTCCTTTCGAAGCTGAAGGATTATGATGTGGTCATTGCGGGGTTCTGTTCGCTGGAGCAGAAACCGGCAGGAGGATACGGAGTGACGCCCCGGCTCAACAACGTCTTCAGGCAGATAGCCGCACTTAACCGGTCGGCTGTCATCTGGTTCGGCAATCCATATGGCATCGCCAGGCTTGACATGAGTGTCAGACCAACAGCCCTGCTTGTTGCCTACCAGGATAACAGCTACACACATCAGACGGCTGTACAGGTGCTCTTCGGGGCACTGGGTGCCAGTGGAAGGCTGCCGGTCACCGTTAATGATTCTTATCCGGAAGGATATGGCATCAAAACACCCGGAGGCATCAGGCTCCAGTTCGGATTCCCTGAGAACGCAGGCCTCTCATCTGAGAAACTGATAAGCAAGGTTGACTCAATTGTTCAGAAGGGCCTTGATACGCTGGCCTACCCGGGATGCCATGTACTCATTGCCCGCAAAGGGATCGTAGTTCTTAACAAATCCTACGGCTTCCACCTTTATGACAGCACCGAAGCGGTTTCGGAACATGACCTGTGGGATCTGGCCTCTGTGACAAAGGTTGCAGCCGCTACGCCGTCGCTGATGTTGCTTAATGACCGGGGGCTGTTCGATCCCGACAAGACCCTGGGGTATTACCTGCCATGGTACAGGTTCTCCGACAAGGGCGACATGTTGCTGCGCGAGATGCTTGCCCACCAGGCCGGACTGAGGTCGTGGATACCATTCTGGCGAAACACCCTTGAGACCGACAGCACCTTCAGAAGAGGAATCTACAGTGATTTCAGCAACAGGCGGTTTGCTCTCCAGGTGTCTGACTCCATTTATATGAACAGACGTCACCTGAAGGATATGTTCAGGGAGATACGTGACAGCCCCAAAGGCCCGAACAAATATGTCTATTCTGACCTGACCTTCATTCTTGCCGCGGAGATAGTTGAGAGCCTGACAGATACAACCATCGATAAATTTGCCCCGGCCAACATCTACCGTCCGATAGGGGCTCTTAACATCACTTACAATCCTCTTGAAAAATATCCCAGGGAGCGGATAGTACCGACTGAATATGATTCACTGTTCCGTCAGCAGCTGCTTCGCGGCACTGTGCATGATGAAGGAACGGCCATGCTGGGAGGCGTGTCAGGACATGCAGGGCTCTTTGCCACGGGTAATGACCTGCTGAAGCTGGTGGAGATGTATCGCAGGGGTGGTGAATATGGTGGTGTGAGAGTGCTGAGCTCTGAGGTTCTTAAGGAGTTTACGCGTGTGCAGTATCCTGAGAATGAGAACCGTAGAGCACTCGGTTTCGACAAGCCTCTCCCGGGCAATGACACCATACCTCCTGACGAGGCCTATCCATGCCATTCTGCACCACCGTCAAGCTTCGGCCATTCGGGCTTTACAGGTACCTTTATATGGATTGATCCGGAGGCGGAGATATCGTACGTTTTCCTGAGCAACAGGGTGTATCCCACCCGCAACAACAGCAAGCTGTCTGATCTCTCCATACGCGGTAAGATACTGCAGGCAACATACGATGCGATAATTAAATAATGTGCGATTGTCGATTTTTTCCCAGTCACAAATCGCAAATCGCAAATAAAAAAACCGCGGAACCGCGGTTTTTTGGTGCCCAGGACAAGACTCGAACTTGCACACCCTTGCGAGCACCAGCCCCTCAAGCTGGCGTGTCTACCAATTTCACCACCTGGGCGAAGTGGAGAGTGCCCAGAACAGGACTCGAACCTGCACATCATTGCTGACACTAGTCCCTGAAACTAGCGCGTCTACCAATTTCGCCATCTGGGCTATTAAGTTAAAAGTCGAAAGTCAAAAGTCGCAACTCTAAAGTCAAAAGTGACCTCTTTGTCTGGCGCCTTTTATTCTTTGTCTTGTAACGCGGGTGCAAAAATAAAGATTTTTTTCAATCAATAACCCTCTTTGCCAAAAAGAGAAATAAATATTTACCTACCTGCTACCCGGAGCAAGCCGCACTCTGTTTGTCTCCTCAAAATACTTGAAGTAATAGTACAGACGGCGCTCAAACTCCAGTCCGTAGTCGATAAAAGGATCATAATCAAGGTAACTTTCGTAATTGCCCCTATAACGCCTTGGGCTCATGTAGCGATAATTCCATTCACTGACATAAATCCTGTTCTTACTCTTGTAGTACGACAGGGAGTATTCCTGTGAAGGCTGCATAAGCAACCAGGTTTCAAATCCCTGGTCAAAGACCACCAGTTCATATTCTGTGCTGTCAGATTCAGACTGTATCTGAAGATCCGCAGCTTCCTGACTGCTCCTTGGCGAAAAAAGGGCACAGGCGGGGACAAATACCAGCAGTACAGCAAATAGCTTCATTTTTTTCATTTTTACCTCCTTGTTTTGCTCAGGACATATTTAACCAAGAAAATTTACCGAACAATATTACCAGTTACACTTTTATCTATATTTGACAGCTTAAAACCGGAAATGTTCTTCCAAAGTATTAAAAAGTTGAAGATTCTTATAGGCGGTCAGTGTGTGCTGCCATTTTATTGTTAAGCGGATTGATTATTGAGGCAGGCATATTGAAGTTCTTTTTTACTGTAGAAAATGAAAGTATATAAATTCGGTGGCACATCAGTAGGAAGTCCTGAACGGTTCAGGGCTCTGATCCCTCTCATAAACGACGGCGAGTTAAAGATTGTCGTGCTGTCGGCAATGGCGGGCACCACCAATGCGCTGGTGGAGATCTCGGAACTGTTTTCAGCCGGTGACAGGGAGAAGGCAGGCAGGCAGACCCTGCTGCTTCGCACAAGCTACCATAAGGTTGCTGATGAACTTTACGCCTCGGCTACCTGGGCAGAGCGGGCACATGATCTTATTGATGCACACTTCAACTACATCGTCACACTCTTTTCCCGTGAGTTCAGCAGGCACAATGAGAAGCGCATCGTTGCGCGCGGTGAGCTTATCTCAACGGCTCTGCTCCACTTTCTGCTGT
Organism: Bacteroidales bacterium; assembly: GCA_046260645.1. Taxonomy (GTDB): domain Bacteria; phylum Bacteroidota; class Bacteroidia; order Bacteroidales; family VadinHA17; genus SR-FBR-E99. The sequence continues at coordinate 12,998 of JBHEOU010000021.1, forward strand.
CAGAGGAAGGCATTCCTTCCGTAATCCTTCCGGCTCTCAACTACATGAGGATTGACAAAGATGGTGAGCCCGATTACTTCTATATAAGGGAGAATCTGAAGCGCGAGCTGGCGGCAGTAAAGGATGAAAAGATCATTATCACACAGGGGTTCATCTGTCGCAATGCCTACGGTGAAACTGACAACCTTCGCCGCGGCGGGAGCGACTACAGCGCCACCATCACAGGTGCGGCCATCGGAGCTGAGGAGGTCCAGATATGGACAGACATCAGTGGTCTCCATAACAATGACCCCAGGTATGTTGAAAAGACGCGCGTGATCAGGAGCCTCTCCTATGGTGAAGCGGCAGAGCTGGCCTACTTTGGTGCAAAGATACTCCACCCCTCCAGCATCAACCCTGCCCGGATGAAGAGCATCCCCGTGAGGCTCAAGAACACTCTGGAGCCATCCGACGATGGGACCCTTATCACCTCAGAATCAACTTACGAGGATTATAAGGCAGTGGCGGCGAAGGATGGCATCATTGCGCTAAGGATACACTCTGACAGGATGCTGATGGCATATGGTTTCATGCGAAGGATATTCGAAGCCTTTGAAGCCTTCAAGACCCCGATAGACATGATCACCACATCAGAGGTCTCCGTCTCACTTACCATTGAAGACCCCACATATCTCGCAGACATAGTCAGAACACTGAGTTCAATAGGCGCAGTTGAAGTTGAGAAAGATCAGACGATAATATGCGTAGTGGGCGACTTCAGGCCTGACAGGGTCGGGTCAGCGCCAGAGATTTTCGAAGCCCTGAATGATATCCCGGTGAAGATGATATCTTACGGAGGCAGTGAAAACAGTGTATCGATTCTTATTAATACGAGCGACAGGACAGCAGCCCTGCGGTCGCTCAGTGCCAAACTTTTTACGGAGGAATGATGTTCACGAATGAATTGACAGAAAGGCTGAAGAGCCACGATACCCCCTTCTACTATTATGATCTTGACCTGTTGCGCGAGACACTTGCGGTGGCGTCCGGGGAGGCTGCCAACAGGGGCTTTATACTGCACTATGCCGTCAAGGCCAACTTCAATCCTGTTATCATGAGGATCATCGCTGGTTACGGGTTAGGGGCCGACTGTGTGAGTGGCAATGAGATTGAGCTGGCCGTTAATTGCGGCTTCCCGGCAGGTGAAACGGTGTTTGCGGGAGTAGGCAAGAGCGACAGGGAGATAGAGAAAGCACTGAATCTCGGGATAAAATGCTTCAATGTGGAATCTTCGGCAGAGCTGGAGGTGATAAATGAAATTGCAGGCAGAACGGGCAACAGGGCTGCCATCGCCCTGCGTATCAATCCCAACGTGGAGGCGCATACCCTCAGGCACATCACCACCGGCACCGATGAGAACAAGTTTGGTATAAGGATTGGTGAGCTTGAATCCGTGACCTCACTCCTTTCAGGGCTGGAGAACATTGATTACAAAGGGGTTCACTTCCACATCGGATCTCAGATCACCGACCTGCATGTCTACCGTAACCTCTGCTCACGGGTCAATGAGATATGGCAGTGGCTCACTGACAGGGGCCTGGAGCCCGACGATATCAATGTAGGCGGAGGTCTTGGCATAAGCTATGATGAGCCTGACCGGTTCCCTTCCTTTGCCGATTACTTCGACGTCTTCAGAGACCATCTTGACAAAAAGATCCGCAGCACGATCTCGTTCGAGCTGGGCAGGTCACTCACTGCCGGTTGCGGTTCCCTGATCTCGAGGGTGCTGTTCGTGAAGCCGGGTGCCGGTGAGACTTTTCTTATCCTTGATGCAGGCATGAC
>JBHEOU010000210.1:0-3021 GCA_046260645.1 Bacteroidales bacterium
CCTCTGCCGTGAGTTGCCAGCACAAGGTCATGCTCCCTGGTCTGAAATGCTATGTCATAGATGCCTGTCTGCGGTATCTTGTTCCTAAGCCTGACCCATGAATTGCCGTGGTCAGTGCTTACATAAAGACCCATCTCGGTTCCCAGAAAGACCAGGTCGCGATTGACGGGATCATGTTTTATTACGTGGCAGAAACCCTTTATATCGCCTGTTGCCAGTGAGATCCATGTCTTGCCCAGATCTCCTGTGTAATAAACATAAGGTTTCATATCGCCGTTACGGTGTGCATCAGCTGTTAACCAGGCAGCATTCCTGTCGAAATTGTCTGCATCGATATGTGAAATAAATGCATATGCCGGCAAGCCGGGAACGGCATCATTCAGTTTCGTCCATTTTTTACCTCCGTCAGTGGTAAGCTGTATGTTCCCGTCATCAGTGCCCACCCAGATGATATTTTCGTCGAAGGGAGACTCAGAGACGGTAAAAATGGTCGTATTGTTTTCCGCCGTGCTGTTATCGATGGTTAGTCCGCCGGATTTCTCCTGCTGCTGACGTGCCGGGTCATTCGTTGTGAGGTCAGGGGAGATCCTTTCAAATGAATCTCCCTTGTCCTTTGAGCGGTAAAGGTATTGAGCGCCGACGTAAAGCCATCCTGTCTTTTTGCCGAAGACGGCAGGTGTATTCCAGTTAAATCTCAGATCGCCAACACCTTCCTCAGGGAAGGGCTTGATATATTTGCTCTCGCCGGTCCTGTAATTTGAACGACTGATCCTGCCCCCCTGGTATTGTGAGTAAATAACATCAGGTTCTGTCTGATCTGCGTATGTATAGAAGCCGTCACCGTAGCCGATATTTTTCCAGTCGGAGTTGGTTATCCCACCGGGTTTCCTGGAGGGGCCCATCCATGAGCCGTTATCCTGCAGGCCTCCGTAAACATTGTAAGGCGATGCATTGTCAACGCTGACATGGTAGAACTGTGACACAGGCAGGCTCTCAACAAACCTCCAGGTGTTACCCTTGTCTTCTGAGATATAGACACCACCGTCAGTGCCCATATAGATGAAACGGTTATTGGCCGGGCTCACCCATAGTGCATGGGTGTCACTATGGTAGTTGCCTCCCGTGACGGAAGGACTCTGGAATACTTTTCCTCCGTTGGTACTTACCCAGAGCATGGTCCCGGGTTTATAAATACGTTCAGGTTCTGCCGGGTCCGGAACGATCAGGCTATAGTAAAACGGCCTGTCACCCATCATATACTGGTCGCTCATCTTTTCCCATGACGATCCACGGTCTGAAGAACGGTAGAGGGCTGACTTTTCCGACTCTACCAGTGCATACAGGTAATGCGGTTTGACAGGAGAAACGGCTACGGCTATTCTCCCGAGCGTTCCTGAGGGCAATCCGTTATGGATCTTATTCCATGTTGTTCCGCCGTCAGTTGATCTGTATAGGCCGCTTCCGGGTCCGCCTGACCTGAAGGTGTGTGCCTCACGCCTGAAGTCCCAGGTAGAGGCATAGATTACTGAAGGGTCATCAGGATCCATTGCCATGTCAGCACATCCGGACGAGGGATTCACAAAAAGTATTTTGTTCCATGACTGGCCTCCGTCGGTGGTTTTATAGACACCCCGTTCATCGCTGTCTCCCCACAATGCCCCCAATACGGCTGCGTAGACAATATCAGGGTTAACCGGATCAATCAGGATACGTCCGATACGTTCACTCTCAGGCAGACCCATATGCTCCCATTTTGCTCCGCCGTCCGTTGTTTTATATATGCCTGTTCCGATGGAAACGCTGTTACGGGTCCATACCTCGCCCGTGCCTACCCAGACAGTGTCAGGATGGTTCTGGTCAATGGCAATGGTACCGACAGACTGGGGATACTCATCGAACACAGACTTGAAAGTGGTACCCTTATTTATTGATTTCCATACGCCTCCGCTGGCAGCGCCGACCCATACAACATCCGGATTGCCTGTTTCTGCGTCAATGCATGAGATTCGTCCGCTCATCCTTGCAGGTCCGATATGCCTGCCTGCAATATCTCCGAAGGTAGCTTCGGTGACCTGGCCCTGAAGACCTGAAATGCAGGCCAGACAGGTGATGCTTATGAAAAGATGCCTGATGTTCATGACATTAGATTAAAAGTTCTGGGAGTTGATTATTACTGCTTCGCAACCGGCTTCTCAAAGAGAGCATCATCAAGGTCGGTGTTCAGTTCGGCCTTATCAACAACAAGGGTCATAACAAGCTGACCCTTCATTTTGGTTTCGATCTTTCCGGGAACGGCAATGCCGTCAACCATCATGTAATTGCTGAAGTATGTATCACTCTCAGTCTCATTGCCCATAACCAGCATTTTGGTATTGAGGCGCAACATGATTGAGGTGTCGGAGTCAATATAGAAAGTAAAGGTATCGCCTGTTGCAGTCACAAGTTTAACGACGTTACAGGGAGTCCCTTCCATATCTTCTTCCCCCTCCAGGGTTACGGTATAGCCTTTCTCCTTCCAGTTCCAGAGCATCCCGTCCATGTCACTGTTGTATTTCATTGACTTGATTTCATCCTCTGACATGGGCTGAGGGTCGGTTACGCCGGCAAAAGGATTGATAGTCCAGCCCTCTGACCCGTTGAAGGTCTGTATCAGGGTAAGATTTTGGAGTGTGGCTTCAACGCGGACTTTCCCCGGGCGCTTGATCATCTGAATAAAAGGTATTTCAAGACCGCCCTGGATCATTTTGCCGGTCATTTTCTGCGTACTGACTTTCAGCAGGTTATCTTGCCCGGTGGCTGAAAAATGGTCATTAAGAACGTCATCCGGCGACTGAGCGGTAAGGGAGATTCCTGAGACAAGGAACAGAACAGTTAAGAAAGCAGTAATTTTTTTCATTTCACTTGAGTTGATTGATTTTGATAATGCAAGTTATTTATTTTTGGTAACGATCCGGATTGCAGAATGAAATCGTTATGAATTTTTGGGTGCCGGTTCAAATTTTATTACTATTATTTGCGAAA
>JBHEOU010000211.1:0-229 GCA_046260645.1 Bacteroidales bacterium
CGCAGAAGTGTGTCTGATGGCGGGTGATGCCGTCAAAGCCAGGAAGTTAAATATCCTGTGTGAGCGGATAAAATCAGATTTCAACACTCACCTGGTTAAAGACGGAGTGGTTGCGGGATACGGGCTTGCAGAGAATGACGGGAGTTTCAGCCTGTTACTGCACCCAACTGATGAGAGAACGGGTATTAATTACAGCATCCTGCCCATGAACAGGGGCATCCTGAGCGGG
>JBHEOU010000211.1:361-2228 GCA_046260645.1 Bacteroidales bacterium
AGATAGGACTCATGTATGTGCATGAACATATTCGTTATGCAGAGGCCCTTGCCCGCACAGGGCAGGCTGAGGCGTTCATTAAAGCCCTGCGCAGGGCAATTCCCGCAGGATACAGGGAGGTAGTCCCCTGCGGTGATATCCGGCAATCAAATACCTATTACAGCAGCTCGGACGTAATCTTCATGAACCGTTATGAGGCTGACAGGCTGTACTCTGAGATAAAGACCGGCTCTGTAACCCTCAGAGGGGGATGGCGGGTTTACTCCAGCGGCCCGGGAATATACCTCGGCATCATCGTGACCCGTCTCCTGGGCCTGAGAATTGAATGGGGGAAAATGATAATTGATCCGGTAATGCCATATTCACTTGATGGATTCAAAGCGAGTATGGAAATATTGGCCAGGACCGTTACACTGATCTACCATGTCAGGGAAGGCAATTACGGTCCGAAACGTATAGTGATCAACGGCATGGAGACCGCAGCGGGTGAGGAGGAAAATCCCTATCGCCGGGGCGGAGCGGTACTGGAGGAGGGAGTTTTCAGTGCGATGCCCGAAAAAGGGGAAAACAGGATTGAAGTCTGGTTGTAACGGCTCGACGGTTCCGTTACACAGCCCGGTAGCAGATTCCTCTTTTTTGTCAGGGAGGCTGGCGGCAACGACATCGCCGAAGCTCTCTTTGTCATCCGAAGGCCTTAAATCCTGTGGAGGGGTTTATTTTATTTCGTTTTTTGTCGCCCGATTGGCATATTGTTAATTTTACGGACAAAACTGAGCGTTATGAGATGTAAAATAATATGGCTGGTTTTACTGGCATTTGCCATCACCTCATGCGGCAGCCGGTCAGGTACCGGCAGCAGTGAGAAGATTATTACCGTCACTATACCTCCCATTGCCTGGTTCGTTGAGGGCATTGCGGGTGACGACTACAAGGTAAATGTACTTCTTCCCCCCGGGGCTGATCATCACATCTGGGAGCCTCTGCCGGCGCAGATAAACTCGCTGTCAGGCTCAGAGGCATTGATCATAAACGGCAAGCTGGGATTTGAGGAGGCCTGGATGGAGCGGTTCACGCAGGTCAATCCCGGAATGAATATACTGGACCTCTCGCGGAATATCCGTCTTATCGGCTCAGGTGAGACACCGGCAAGAGAGGAGTACGCTTTTCGCCAAAGGGATGTTGTGGAGGAAGATGATCATGCCGGTCATGCACATGAAGCGGATACTATGGAGGGAGATGATCATGCTGGTGATCATCATGCAGGCGGTGATGCGGAGGCACATCTTAATCAGGGAGAGAGCCATGAAAGTCACGCTCATGGTGGTCCTGATCCCCACTACTGGATGTCTCCCTCAGCCGCCATGATCATGGCTCATGATATAATGGATTTCCTGGTGGAACTGAATCCCGGATCATATGAAAAATATGAGGCAAACCTTGCCGTGATGACCAGAAGGATTGCGGAGGTTGACTCACTGGTACGCGACGCTGTGGCCGCAGCACCCAATAAAACGGTTATGATCTACCATCCTGCCCTGGCATACATGGGACGCGATTATGGTTTCGAGCAGGTTTCCTTCGAGGATGAGGGGAAGAGCCCCTCGCCGGCACGCATGAAAGAGCTGATTGATTTTGCCAGGGCTAAGGAAATTAAGACTATCTTCATACAGGCTGAATACGATTTGCGCAATGCACAGTCGCTCTCCGGGGAGACCGGTGCTGAACTGATCGTCATCAACCCGATGAACAGAAACTGGCCGGAGGCTGTTGTTGAAGTAGCCATGGCAATAGTGAAGAATTAAGAATTAAGAATCAGATACTTGGACTGCAAATCTGCAAGACCGCACGACTATAAGACTTTCGACTT
>JBHEOU010000211.1:2238-3019 GCA_046260645.1 Bacteroidales bacterium
ATTAGGAAATTAGCCCAGTTTTATGGGGGTCAATACAAGACTGAAGACTGAGGACTGAAGACTGAAGACTGAGGACTGAAGACTGAAATGGGTGTACTTTTCAGCATAGAATCCGTCACCGCAGGCTACGAGGAAAAGGTAGTCCTGAAGGAGATCACCATGGCCGTTGAGGAGAATGACTTCATCGGAATCATCGGCCCGAACGGAGGTGGCAAAACAACTCTCCTGAAGGTGATCCTCGGACTCCTGAAGCCGTTGTCAGGCAGGGTCGATTATTCTCCCGGAGATCTGAAGCTTAACCAGATAGGGTACATGCCTCAGGTAGCCCATGGTGATCTGCTTTTCCCTGTCACCGTTGAGGATGTGGTTCTCTCAGGACTAATGCACGGTAAGGGCGCTTCGGGCCGGATGGGGCGAAAGGAGAGGCAGCGTGCCAGGGAGGTAATGGATGATCTTGGACTCACCCTCCTGGCCAGACAGGCACTGAATGAACTTTCCGGCGGACAGCTTCAGCGCGTCTACCTGGCACGGGCGGTGTCAGGATCACCGCGACTGCTCCTCCTTGATGAGCCTGCCACGTTCGTCGACTCCTCCTTTGAGGCCGATTTTTACGATAAGCTCCGGCTGCTTAACAGCCAGATGACCATAATGATGGTGTCACATGATGTAGGAACCATCTCCACATGGGTTAAGTCGTTCGCCTGCGTCAACGGATCACTGTTCTACCATCCGCACAGCAAGATAACCGACGAGGACCTGAGGCTGTACGGTTGTCCCATAC
>JBHEOU010000212.1:0-2605 GCA_046260645.1 Bacteroidales bacterium
ATCCTTGAACCGTACATCTCCGCCGAGTCGGTTGCTATGGTGATGATGATATCGTCAGATGTCATCTCAAAGTACCTGGCTGTCTTGATCGCCGACAGGAGGTTAGCGATACAGGAGATACCCAAAAGCGGAAGATTACGTACGACATCGCTGTCAACGCCAATCAAGGTCAGGTAATCGCTTCCCTTCTTCTCATTGAACAGACGGAGGAGCCTCATGCAATCCTCATCGTCTATTGCCGTCACCATGTCAGTGTTTCTGACGTTATGTATCCACGGCACATGCTTATCTCCGATGCCTTCTATACGGTGACCGCCGAAGCCGTTCATCAGGAGCGTGGGGCACTGGAGTGCTTCGGAGGCCACCACAGTTATGCCAGGCACTATTGTCCTGAGGTAGTCTCCTGCAGCTATCGTTCCGGCTGAACCTGTGGCCGAGACATAAGCGGCCAGCCTGGTGCGGTCATTCTTTACGGAGTTATAAACCTCCTCGATGGCCTGTCCGGTTATGTTATAATGCCATGCAGCATTGCCGAACTCATCAAACTGGTTGAATATTATGCAATCAGGGCGCGTTCTGCGTATCTCCCAGCATTTGTCATAAATCTCCTTGACGTTAGACTCACATCCGGGTGTGGCTATCACCTCTGAGCCTATCTCATCACGCAGCCAGGTGAACCGCTCGCTGCTCATCTCCTCCGGCAGTATCGCCACCGATTCGGTGCCCATCAGCTTGGAGTCGAAGGCGCCACCCCTGCAATAGTTTCCTGTCGAAGGCCATACAGCCTTCTGCCATGTGGGGTCGAAGCCGCCGGTGATGATACTTGGCGCGAGGCATCCGTATGCCGCCCCTACCTTATGGGCTCCTGTCGGGAACCATTTGCCGACAAGGAAGATGATGCGTGCATCCACTCCTGTCAGCTTCCGCGGCAGCTCAATGAAGTTGACTCCGCCGAAGAGGCCGCCCCTGTCAACAGGCTCATTCTTCCATGTTATGCGAAACAGGTTCAGGGGGTTGATATCCCATAACCCTACATCCTTAAGCCTGGTCGTGATTTTTTCGGGTATCAGCTCAGGATGCCTCTGCTGTTCGAAGGTGGGAAGGATAATTCCCTTTTCCCTGAAACGGCTGACAGCATTCTCCAGCGCTGTCTCACTGGTAATCTTATCAATAGGCTCGATCATTTATCCTTCGGTTTTAGTCGGATCAACAATGCAAGATAGTCAATATGCAGCTATTTAACCCATGCCCTTTGTCATGCATAGAGCAGGCTCTCCGCTCCCTGCAGGAGAACGGCCATCTCTGCGGCCTTATGGAAATGAGCCTCCTTTATGCAGGGAGTCAGAAAATTAACTTCGGTAAGCCTGAAGGACTCCCTGGCAAATGTCGCCGAAACGAAATCCGTCTCATAGATATATTTATCAGATATCTCAGTCATGGTTGCGAAGCTTCCCTTACGTTTATGGATAAGGTTTTTTCTGTCTCTCAGCACTGAAAGGAAGTATCCCTCGGCGGCCTCATTGAAGGATGTTGTGGTGAGCCAGAATTTTGGCTTCTCAAGGTAGGGTGCTCCGGAGGTGGGGCAGAAGGTGTTGCAGTTACCGCACTCGTTGCAGAAATTGGCAACGTGGAGTATCTGGTAAGGCTGCGTGACCTCAAAGACAGAGTCTTCTTCAAAAACAATCGTGCCATCCTCTTTTTTCACTGCCTTCTGCAGCTTATGGCTGAACGGCGTCACCCGCCAGGTGCGGTTGGCGAAGTTGGGGCACACTGTGGTGCATATGCTGCATATCTCATCACACCAGAGACATCGTCCGGCCTCCTCTGTCATAGTCTTGCCATCCTGTTCCGGGCTCAGGAGGCTGAATGTACGTCTCTCCTCGTCAGTGGGTTCGGCAGGGGGCCTGGCATGGATCCGGACGGCCCTTTTTATCATCAGTTCACTATATGAAAGGTCTCTTATAAGTTCCGGTTTCTCAATACTGACGCTTACGCCGGCGTCATGCATTATCTGTCCGGCAGCTTTCCTGCCGTCGCCAATGGCATTTATGGCCGTTGAGGCCCCGCGCATGGCATCGCCTCCCGTGTATACCCCTTTTATGCGGGTGCGGTAAGGACTGTCGCCTACGGAGAGCTCATCACGACCGGCGATGTCAATGTCCGTCATCTGTCCTATTGCCGGGATTATGGTGTCGCATGCCAGCTCAAAGGTGCTTCCGTCAATTTTTACCGGTGCGGGTCTCCCGCTGCTGTCAACACCCTTCAGCTCCATCCTGCTGCAGGTCAGTCCTGCAACCATGCCGTCCCTTGCAACGATCTTATCCGGTGCCGTAAGCTCCATGATGGTTATCCCCTCCTTCAGCACCTCCCTTATCTCTCCCTGGTCGGCGGGCATCTCGTTCACGGTGCGCCGGTAGACGACAGTCACGCTGCCCTCCCTGCCAACGCTGCGGTATGCCGTTCGGGCTGCATCCATGGCGGTATTGCCTCCACCGATGATGACAACATTTCTGCCTATGCCCGTCTCTGTACCCGCCCTTGCCCTGAAGAGAAATTGCAGCGGATCGATCACTCCCGATGCCCCGGCGCCCTCTATGTTTAGAGG